>CAJODA010000039.1:654-7935 GCA_905233745.1 uncultured Bacteroidales bacterium | reverse complement strand
TGAAAAAGAGATTATGAAAATTTTATTTGTTATTGACGTTTATTTTACCACTAACAATGGTACCAGCATCTCCGCGCAACGGTTTGCGGAGGAGTTGCGCAAGCGCGGCCATGAGGTGCGCATTATGACCACAAGCGAGCCCAGAGAAGGCATATACGGCTTGCCCGAGATGAACTTTTTCATCTTCAACGGGATGATTCACAAGCAGGGTTTCAAGTATGCGAAATGTGACAAGAAAGTCATACGTGAAGCGGTGGAGTGGGCAGATGTTGTCCACTGTTTCTTCCCCTTCTTTTTGGAAACAAGGACCAAGAAAATTGCCGACCTTCTCGGCAAACCGGTCACTGCCGCCTTCCATGTCCAGCCACAGAACATTTCGTCCCAGTTCGGCCTCGGGAAATCCGAATGGGTTAATAACAGGATATTCAGTATCCTCAGGAGAGCCGTTTATGACCATTTTGGTCATGTGCATGCACCATCCAGGTTCATGGCGGAGGAGATTGAGAGCCGCGGTTACAAGGCTAAGGTCCATGCCATTTCCAATGGCATCCAATCGGACTTTGCCTGGTACAAGGTGCCTAAAAAGCCTGAATATGAAGGCAAAATCCTGATTGCCATGGTGGGGCGGCTTTCCGCGGAGAAACGTCAGGACATCATCATCAATGCTCTTCAGTATTCCAAATATGGCGACCGGATCCAATTGATTTTTGCTGGAAAGGGGCCGAAGTACAAACAATACTATCGTTTGGGCCGCAAATTGAAGAACCCGCCCGTTTTCACCTATCTGCCCAAGGAGGATTTGAAAAACATGCTCGGCCAATGTGACCTTTACGTGCACGCGTCGGACATGGAGTCAGAGGCCATCTCCTGCATAGAGGCATTTGCCACAGGCCTGGTGCCCGTCATTGCCAATAGCGATCTCTCTGCCACAAGGCAGTTCGCCCTCGACGGGCGCAGCCTCTTCAAACCCGGTGATCCCAAGGATCTGGCCCGCGCCATCGACTACTGGCTGGACAACCCCGAGGAGAAGGCGAAAATGGAGAAGATCTACTCCGAATCTGCGAAGAAATATGACATCAACCACTCTATCGACTTGTTTGAGGAGATGTTGCAGGAAGCTATTGACGATTGCAGCGGGGGACGCAAATAATACCTCAAAAGAAAGTTTTGTTTAGGTAGAACATATGCCATAAATCATCATTTTTGGGGATAAGGGGATTAGGATTATCCATGCATTTTTGCAAACTACTGTTAAGAAGAATATAAAAAAGTCTATGGTATGGATAATCAGTCTCTTAAACTTGTGGACATGCCAACTGGTTCGCAGTGTGTGATTGTGAAGTTGAGCGGTCACGGCGGTTTCCGCCACCGTTTGATGGAACTAGGCTTTGTGCGTGGTGAGAAGGTTCGTGTTATCAAGAATGCCCCCCTCCGTGATCCGATTGAGTATGAAATTATGCAGAGCCATGTCTCCCTGCGCCGTGTTGAGGCACAGCACATTGAAGTGGTGCCTCTGACCGATGAGGTGGCAGACAACTATACCTTCAACGGCACGATTACGGAGGAGACTCAGCGCATTTTTGGCGAGCGAGGCAAAACAGTGAATGTGGCCCTCGTGGGTAATCCCAACTGTGGCAAAACCTCGTTTTTCAACCACGCTACCGGTATGCGCGAGAAAGTTGGAAACTATAGCGGCGTGACTGTTGATGCGAAGTTGGGTGTTTTCAAGTACAATGATTACACTATCCGTATCTTTGACCTCCCGGGCACATACTCTCTGACAGACTATACTCCGGAGGAACTTTATGTGCGTGAACACATCTTCAACAGCCATCCCGATGTGGTGCTTAATATTGTGGATGCCTCCAATCTGGAGCGCAACCTCTTCCTCACCACACAGCTCATTGACATGAACGTGCCGATGGTGATGGCCTTGAACATGTACGACGAGCTGGAGAGCAATAAGGACAAACTGGATGTGGACATGCTCAGCACAATGCTCGGTTTCCCTATTGTGCCCACCGTTTCCTCCCGTGGTAATGGTATCGAGGATGTGATGAAACATGTTGTGGATGTGTATGAGAATTTGGAGGCCAACACCAAGCATATCCATATCAACTATGGCCCTGATATTGAGAAAAGTATTGATATTCTCAAGAATATCATCAAGATGGATCCGGATGTGGACAGCGAATATCCGGCCCGTTACGTAGCCATCAAGCTGCTGGAGAACGACCAGACCACGTTGAAGTCGATATCCGGACATAAAGAGATAGAACTGCTCGCGAAGACTGCTGCCGAGCAACGTGCGTTGTTGGAAAAAAGATATAAGGAGGATGCCGCCACCGTGATTTCAGGTGCCAAATACGGCTTCATCAGGGGTGCCCTGGCGGAGACCTACACTATAGGCAAAGACCGGAGTCAACAGCGTGCCTATACGGTTGACAATCTGATTACCCACAAATGGTTGGGTTTTCCGATTTTGGTTTTATTCCTGTTTTTCATGTTCCTGATGACCTTCATCCTTGGCGCCTATCCCCAAGAGTGGTTGGAGATGTTTTTCGGATGGTTGGGCGATGTGACCGACAGACTGATGCCCGACGGCATGTTGAAGGATTTGATTGTGGACGGCATCATTGCGGGTGTGGGCGGCGTCTGTTCCTTCCTGCCCAACATTCTCATCCTCTTCTTCTTCATCTCCATTCTGGAAGATACGGGATATATGGCTCGCGCTGCCTTTATCATGGACAAACTGATGCATAGGATGGGACTTCACGGGAAATCGTTTATTCCCTACATTATCGGATTCGGATGCAGCGTGCCCGCCATCATGGCTACCCGCACGCTGGAGAACAAAAAGGACCGCATCCTCACCATCATCACGGTGCCCTTCATGTCGTGCTCGGCGCGACTGCCTGTCTATCTGCTGCTGATCTCCGCTCTGTTTACCACCAGCCACGGACTGTTTGTGACGGGTGTTTACAAGGGGTTGATTCTGACCAGCATCTATGTGGCGGGTATTGTCATGGCTATCCTTACCTCCCTGTTGATGAAGAAAATTGCCTTTAAGCATAATTCTGACCAGTTCGTCATGGAGCTGCCCCCATACCGACTGCCCACTTTCCGCAACGCGGTAGTCCACATGTGGGACAAAAGTGTTCAGTATCTGAAAAAGATGGGTACGGTCATCCTCCTGGCCACCATCATCATTTGGGCGATGGAGTACTTCCCGCAGCACAGTCCGCAAATTGACCGCTATACTGCTCAAATTGAGCAGGTGGAGGCCGATACCACTTTGGCACAGGCCGACCGTGATGCACAAGTGGCGCAGCTTACCCTTGATCGTGCATCCGTACAGACGGAGAACTCCTATCTCGGACGAATTGGCAAAGTGGTGGCCCCGGTGTTCCAACCTCTGGGCTTTGATTGGAAAATGAGTGTCTCCCTTCTCACGGGTTTCGCAGCCAAAGAGATAGTGGTCTCCTCAATGGGTGTCCTCTATCATGCGGACACTGAGGCCGACGAGAACTCCTCGGCGCTGAAGGCCAGCATCCAGGCACAGACATGGACTTCCGGCAAACTGGCCGGCCAGAAAGTGTTCACCCCACTGGTGGCTTACGTCTTCATGATCTTTATCCTGCTCTATGTGCCATGTGTCGCTACCGTCTCGGCAGTTTACAAGGAGGCAGGTGGCAGGTGGGCGCTGTTTACCGTGTTTTTTAACACTTTTGCAGCCTGGATTATTTGCTTCTTGATTTATCAGATCGGAATACTGTTTTAAAAATTGAAGAAATATGGAAAGGAATCAACATGAAAAAACTATGACGATGAACCATGACAATGAGCTAGTTCATAGTCATAGTCATAGCCATAGTCATAGTCATAGCCATGATCATGGTCACACTCACACTCCTGCCATCACCGCACTGAGCCGTGCTTTCATCATCGGTATTGCGCTCAATGTCGCATACGTGCTGGCGGAGGGCATTGCCGGACTCTGGTTCCATTCTTTGGGGCTTCTGTCCGATGCAGGGCACAACCTCACCGATGTGGCAAGCCTTGTCTTGGCGCTGGTGGCCTTTAAATTGGCCGGAGTGGCCGCTAACCGCCGCTATACATACGGATACAAGAAAAGTACGATTTTGATTTCCCTGTTGAATGCGCTTGCTTTAGGTGTCGTCGTTGTTTTCATTATAATAGAGAGTGTCCAGAAAATCATCCATCCGCAACCCGTCCAGGGCCAGGTGATTTCCATAGTTGCCGCTATCGGTGTGGTGATTAACGGTTTTACGGCCTATCTGTTTATGAAAGACCAGAAAAAAGATTTGAATGTAAAGGGTGCCTATCTCCACATGCTGGCTGACACATTGGTGTCGGTGGGCGTGGTGGTTTCCGGTATCGTAATCTATTTCACCGACTGGTATGTCATTGACCCGGTGATTGGTCTGGTTGTGGCTATCGTTATCGTCTTTGCATCGTGGGAGTTGTTGCGTGACAGTTTGCGTCTGGCACTGGACGGCGTGCCAACCCAGATCGATGTGGAGAAAGTCCAAAAATTGATGGAACAGCATGATGGGGTTAAGGAAATTCACCATCTGCATATTTGGGCGATCAGCACCACACAGAATGCCCTTACCGCCCATATTTTGGTTGATGATATTGCCGGGATGGAGCATACGAAAGAGCAGCTGAAAGCGAAATTGTCCGAGATGGGCATCACTCATGCCACGTTGGAATTCGAAACTTCCGAATCGCATTGCTGCGGAGAATGTAAATAGCTATGGTACAGAAGATAATAGTAGCGATAATCGTGACAGCCGCCGTCATTGCAGCGGTTGGGCGCGCAGTGCGGCGGTGTCGGAGACGCAAGGATGGCCCGTGCGGATGCGATGGCTGTCCGGGGTGTGGCAGCTCGTGCGCGGGGTGCTCAGGCAGGCCGTAGGTCTCGCCACTTGCAAAATTATGGGGTTAACCTTGGAGGTTCCGCCGCTTTTGGCGGCGGAATGGTGACATGTGAATTGTACGATTTTTTTGAAATCCGAAATCAGAATTAACAAACAATTGTAAAGTTTTCACCTTTGAAAATTTTTAACATCCTCAGTATCAATAATAAAATTATTTCAAGAAAAATATTGAAAATGAAATTTTCCATTGTATATTTGCGACCTCTACACTTTCAATATCAAAACTATGGAAAAACAAGATCCCATTGAAGAGGCCCGCAGGTATGTGGCCAACGCGGAAGAGATTATCAAAAAGGCCAACTACGATCCGGAACTGAAAAGCTATACCGACAGCAAGTACGTCAAGACAGCTGGCAACGTCCTGTGGAGCGGATGCCTTGTCGCGCTTGACGCGGTTCTGAACATCCGTAACGGGAAAGGTCGCCCATCAATAAACAAATACAAGGAGGCGGCCAAGAAACGGGATGGGAAATTGCTCCATTTCGTGAATCTTGGCTATGACACCATCCATCTTGTGATGGGCTACGATGGCAACAAAGAAAAGAAAGTTTGTGATGCGGGATTTGAAAGAGCCAATGCCATCATCGACTGCTGCGCTACGCTGTGTCCGCAACCGGTGTGTGCGTGACATGGAGCAAGTGGCGAATTGCCAATATTCCCCAACAGTAATACCCTTACAATTGCCAATCAATAGGCTCTTTGCCCATCTGTTTCAGCAGCTCGTTGGTCTTGGAAAAGTGCCTGCAGCCGAAGAACCCTCTGTGGGCGGAGAGCGGGGAAGGGTGCGCGGCGGTGAGCACATGGTGCTTGCCCAGGTCGATCAGCGCGCGCTTGTTGATGGCAAAATTGCCCCATAACAGGAATACCAGTCCCTTTTTTTGCGCCGACAGCCGCTGGATGGCACAGTCGGTGAACTGCTCCCACCCGTGGCCCTGGTGCGAGCCCGCCGCGTGCTCGCGCACGGTGAGCGTGGCGTTCAACAGCAACACGCCCTGCTTCGTCCATTTCTGCAAGTTTCCACTTCGCGGCGTGACAAACCCCACGTCGTCACTCAACTCTTTGAAGATGTTGATCAGTGACTTCGGGAAAGGAACGCCGTCTTGCACCGAGAAACACAATCCGTGCGCTTGCCCGTACTCGTGATACGGATCCTGTCCGATGATGACCACTTTTACCTGGTCAAATGGCGTGCTGTCAAACGCATTGAAGATGCAGTTGCCCGGCGGAAAAACGCGGTAATGCTTCTTCTCTTCAATCAGGAAGTCCTTTAGCGCGCTGAAATAGGGGGCCTGGAACTGGTCCCAGAGGATGCGCTTCCATGAATCTTCGATGGTGGGGTTGATTTGGGACATTGAACTATGACTTTGAACTTTGACTATGAACTATGACTATGAACTATGACTATGAACTATGACTATGAACTATGACTATGAACTATGAACTATGACTATGAACTTTGAACTATGATGGGTTAGGATGTTTGTCTTGGGGCTTTTAAATTGAGCCTTTTTATCATTTCGGTTAAACGTCTTTCGATTGAATTTAGTTTTTGAGTTTGGTTATCTAATTGATTATTGTTGATATAATAGAGCCTGTTAGCGATAATTAGTTGGGTTTCAACTTCATAAGCGGAGCCTAGACTTATTTGCAAGAAATGGGCGAATTCTTTCTCAGATTCCCGAGAGGCTCCCTCTGCAATATTGGATGCAATGGAAACCGATGCCCTCTGTAATTGATCGGCAAGACCAAATTTTTCGTGCGATGGAAATGAACGGGTAAGACTATATGTTTCTGTGACAAAATTGACAGAATCAGTCCAAATATTATATTTTCTAAAGTTTCTCATGATTGATAAATTAATAATTGTTAATGTATTAGTTGTAATGGTTCATTCCTAAAGTACATCGTTCATAGTCATCGTTCATGGTTCAAAATATTTCCTTTAGTGTTTAAAATGTCTCACCCCAGTGAACACCATCGCGATGCCCAGCTCGTTGCACGCCTTGATGGAGTCTTCGTCGCGGACGGAGCCGCCGGGTTGGATGATGGCGGACACGCCGTATTGGGCAGCCATCTTCACCACGTCGTCAAAGGGGAAGAACGCGTCGGAGGCGAGGCAGAGCCCAGTGGTCATGCCCTTCTCCTTGGCTTCCTCGAACGCGATATGGGCGGCGCCCACGCGGTTCATCTGTCCCGCGCCAATGCCCACAATCTTGCCGTCCCTGGCCACCGTGATGGCGTTGGACCGCACATGCTTGCATATCTTCATCGCCAGAAACAGGTCCTGAAGCTCCGCATCCGTGGGCTTTTTCTCCGT
>CAJODA010000039.1:0-628 GCA_905233745.1 uncultured Bacteroidales bacterium | reverse complement strand
CATGCCGCCGCGCACGCTGATGAACATCTTGTCGTCGCCGTTCTCTGTTGTCGGGTCGAAAGTCATCAAACGGATGTTCTTTTTGGTGGCAAGATGCTCAAAGGCCTCTTTCGTGAAGCTCGGGGCGAGGATGATTTCCAGAAAGACGGGTTTCATTGCTTCGGCCGTGGCCAGGTCAATCTCGCGGTTGGAGGCCACAATGCCGCCGAAGATGGAAACCGGGTCGGCTTCGTAGGCGCGCTGCCATGCCTCTAGTGCGTTGGCGCCCAGTCCTACACCGCAAGGGTTCTTGTGCTTGACGGCCACCATGGCAGGCTCTTGGAACTCTTTCAGGATCTGCAAGGTGGCATCTGCATCTTGTATATTGTTGTAGGATAATTCTTTGCCATGCAGTTGATCAGCCCAGGCGATGGAGTAGCCCTGTTTCTTGCCAGCATAGAAAGTGGCATTCTGGTGCGGGTTTTCGCCATAGCGCAGACTCTGCTTGCGGCTGAAGGTCATCGTCAGGCTCTCGGGTTCCTGCTCGCCAGCCTGCTCGGTCAGGTAGCGTGAGATATAGGTGTCGTAGGAGGCTGTGTGGCGGAATACCTTGGCGGCCAGTCGGCGGCGCGTCTCGAAAGTGGTGTCG
>CAJODA010000038.1 GCA_905233745.1 uncultured Bacteroidales bacterium | reverse complement strand
TATTTGATGGAGGAACTGCCACAGTTTAAAACTAAAACTTTCATATTCTATTGATTAATAAGTTTTTATTATTTTAATGAATAATGCGGGGCAAATATACAAAAAAGTGTTAAACATCTCCCACGTTCTTTCAAAAATCAACCCCTCATTTTCACCACGGTGATGCCGCTGCCGCCCATTTCGAGAGCTTCATCCTGATAAGCCTCCACATCCTTGCGTTTTGCAAGCTCCTGGCGGGTTATCTGTCGCAGTATTCCATTGCCCTTTCCATGCAGAATGCGCACATAGCGGACGCTTAGCAAAGCAGCTTCATCAAGATACTCCTCCAAGTTGGCGATCAGTTCATCCGCGCGCTGCCCCCGCACATCCAATGTGGCATTGAATTTGGCCAGCTTCTTGTTCATGGCCTCGCCCAAGGTTCCTTCGTTGTAGTGGACCACCCCGCCCCGACGCACCTCACGCGCCTCCCGCTTGCTGATTTTTGCAAGTTTGCGAAGGTCCGTCCGGAAAGAGATGGAGTTGAACGCGATGGTGGCATCATTGCCGTTGATGGCCGTCACCTCGCCCGTCACCTGCATGTCGGCCATGAACACGCTGTCGCCCACGCGGATGATATTGTCCTCAGGCTTCTCCTCCACTTTCTTGGGCTTCGGCGCACTGCGCTTTACCGGAACAATGGGCTTGATACTCTCCTCCTGCTCAATGGAGGCAATCTCTTCTTTCAACTCCTCTTTCAACTGAGTGACATTCTCGCGCGCTTTCTTGGTCTTTGCTGCATCCGCCTTCGCTTCCTTGATTTCACGAATGGTCTTCTCAATTACCTTATTGGCACTCTCCACAATCATGTTGGCCTGGTTCTTGGCCTTCTGGATAATCTCTTTGCGCTGTTTGTCCAGCTCCGTGAATTTCTCAGAATATTCATCAATCATCTCCGCCAGTTGGTCATCAGCGGCGCGAACCTGTTTCAGGGTCTTCTCCGTCTCCAGTTGCGCTATTTCAATCTCTTCCAACTTGCGTTCATAATCGATTTGCGCTGTACCCGACTTGGATATGGCACTTTCGATGATGGTAGGGTCAAGGCCGATATGACGGGCAATCTCGTATGTGAAAGAGCTGCCCGGTTTCCCGATTTTGAGTTTGTACAGCGGTTGCAATGCTGCTGTATCGTAAAGCATAGCTCCATTCTCCGCTTCGGGATGCGTATCCGGGAACATTTTCAGATTTCCATAGTGAGTGGTTATAATACCAAAGGCCTTGTGCTCGTAGAATCTTTCCAAGATAGCCTCTGCGAGCGCCCCACCCAATGTAGGCTCCGTACCCGAACCAAACTCGTCAATGAGGAACAGCGACCGCGCATTGAGATTGTCATCCATCACCTTCAAATTTGAAAGGTGGGAACTGTATGTACTAAGGTCGTTTTCTATGGACTGCTCGTCACCGATATCGATGAAGATGCTTTCAAAGAGGCCCATGTCGGAAGTGCTTAGCATGGAGACCAATAGTCCGCACTGCATCATGTATTGCAGCAGGCCCACACATTTGAGACAAACGGACTTGCCACCGGCATTAGGACCGGAAATGAGCAGAATCCGTTGACCATCAGTGAGCTGCACATCAAGAGGCACCACTTTCTTCGCAGTTTTCTTCAAAGTGAGATAGAGCAACGGGTGCACCGCCTCCTGCCATTCAATGAGTGGACGGTTGTGCACATGTGGCAGAGCTGCATTGATATCGATAGCAAAGAGAGCTTTCGCGCGCAGGAAGTCGTAACGGCCCATGATCTGCTGAGCTTCTATTAGTTCAGGGATTAGCGGACGAATATTGGCTGCCATCTCCGTAAGAATGCGCACCACCTCTCGGGAAGCGGCGTTTTGCAGGTCTTTGAGCTCGTTGTTGGCATCGAACACTTCGGTGGGTTCGATAAAAACCGTCTGGCCAGTAGCCGACTCATCGTGGATAAATCCCTTGAGGCGGCGTTTGTACTGAGCTGCGATGGGAATGCAGAGGCGTCCGTTGCGGATGGTCATCTCAGCATCCTCCTTTACCAATCCGTCTTGCTTTGCGGCGTTGAGAATCTTGCGTATCTGACGATCGGCGCTATTGGAAATCCGGTTGATTTCACCCTTGATACGGCTCAGCTCATCAGACGCATTGTCGCGGAGCTGCCCTTTATCATCCAGTATGCGGTTAATACTGTTAAGCAAATCGCGTTGCACAGGCATATCCTCGCAAATTTCCCAAAGATAGGGATACTTCTTGTCCTGTTGTCGAGCGCGCAGATAGACGAAGATGTTGGTCATCGTGACGATGAAGGCACGCAACTGAGCCAACTCCTCCAATTCGATGTAGGTACCGTCCACCTGCAGTCGTTTCAGTTCGGTGCGAAGGTCGTAAAAGTCTTGTGCGGGAAACGGTTCATCGAAGAGCAGCAATTGCCGCATCTCTTCCACGCGCTCCAGTTCGGGTTGTATGATGTCCAAATCTGCCATCATAGCCACCGCGTCAACGAAACCTTGCCCAATAGGACTGAGGCAGCGCCCGCGAAGCAGCTGACGGATGGTGTCAAAACCTATTTTCTCTTCGAAATTATCGGGGTAAAGCATAGATTATTCTGAATATTTTATGCAAACAGCGTGGCAGCGGTGCAGTCGTTGACAGTCACCTCTATATACTCTCCGATTTTATGGTCGCCCTTCGGGAAGATGATAACCTTGTTCTGGCTGTTTCGACCGTACAACTGGTCGACGGAGCGTTTGGAAACGCCTTCAATCAGCACACGGAAAGTCTTGCCGATGTCGCGCTTGTTACTGATCAGGGAAAGCTCGCCCTGAAGCGCAATGATTTCCTCCAGACGGCGGGTTTTCACTTCATCGGGAATGTCATCCTTAAAACGTTTGGCCGACATGGTGCCGCTCCGCTCGGAGTATTTGAACATGTAGGCATACTCGTAGCCCACCTCGCGCATAATGGAAAGCGTCTGCTGATGATCCTCTTCCGTTTCGCCGCAGAAGCCTGCAATGATGTCAGTAGAGATGGCACAGTCGGGCATCAAATCCTTGATTTTGCGCACCCGTTCCAGATAGTATTCGCGGGTATAGACGCGGTTCATGCGTTTGAGCACCTCGTTGCTGCCCGACTGCACGGGCAGGTGGATGTACTTGCAGATGTTGTCGTAACGGGCAATGGTTTCCAAAAGTTCATCGGATATGTCCTTAGGGTGCGACGTGGCGAAACGCACGCGCAAATCGGGCGACATTTCGGCCACAGCGGCCATCAGCTTGGCGAAGGTCTTGTCTTCCCATTGATAGGAATTGACATTCTGTCCCAGCAAGGTCACTTCCTTGTAACCGTCATTCAGCAGTTGTTCCACCTCGTGCAGGATGGTTTGAGGGCTGCGGCTGCGCTCGCGCCCGCGGGTGTAGGGCACCACACAGTAGGTACAGAAGTTGTTGCACCCGCGCATAATGGACACGAAGGCCGACACACCGTTGAGATCGTAACGCACGGGCATGATATTGTCATAGGTCTCCTCCTCCGACAACAAAACATTGAACTGCGTTTCGCCAGCGGCAGATTGTGCGATGAGTTCCGGCAATTTTCGGTAGGCATCCGGACCGGCAATGAAATTCAGGATGGGTTCTGTCTCAAACAGTTCCTCCTTCATCCGCTCGGCCATGCAGCCAAGCAGACCCACCTGCAGGGCGCGGTGTTTTTTCTTCAAAGCCTCCAATTCGCGCAGGCGCTTGTGGATGCGTTGCTCGGCCTTGTCGCGGATGGAGCAGGTGTTGATGAGGATAAGGTCAGCATCATGCACATCATCCGTCAGTGTATATTGGTCTTTCAAGATGGCGGCCACCACTTCGCTGTCGGCGAAATTCATCTGGCAGCCGTAAGTTTCGATATAGAGCTTTTTCATGGCGGCAAAAGTACAAAAAAAAGGCGCCTCATAGAGAAGCGCCTTTCTGTATATCAATTCTCAGAAATTACTTCTTGATGAATTTCTTGGAAGCACCATTCATAGTGATGAAATAGACACCGCTTTCGAGTTCGCTGACATTGATTTCAGCAGCACCATTAACAGTAGCGGAAGTAACGGTCTGACCAAGGATGTTGGTAACCACAGCATTGCCTTCGCCCGTAACTTTGATGTAGTTGGTAGCAGGGTTAGGATAGATGGAGAAAGAAACATTCTCGTTTTCAGCAACACCAACACCACCAGCAGTAATGGTAACGTCGTCAATCCAAATTTCATACATATCATAGTTCACATCGTGGAAAGCAATCCAAATGCTTTGACCAGCATAAGCACTTAAATCAATGCTGTGCTCGCGCCAGTTATCGTATTTTTCAGAACCTTTTGCTCCGCCTTCCCAAATTGATGTGAAATCAGAAGCTGTCGGATTTGCTGCGGTGGAAATTTCCACTGAAATATTTTCAGGATAGGAATCATTGGCATTATCAGCCCAGAAAGTCAATGTAGAACCGGAAACAATGTCATACTTTCTAGGAGAAACGAGGTAGCTGTCAGTGTCGTATGCTCCATCATAGTCAATAAATGAGTAGCACATAGCAAAGCCGGTACCACTATGGGCAACTTCGGAATGGTCGTAGCCACCAGGGTTATTGTTACTGTGCAACCAAGTGCCACCATCCGCATTTACATTGATAACCGTCCAACCTTGCAGATCGTTTTCGAAGTCATAGGTGAACGAATTTTGAGCATTAACTGCAACAACTGCAAAACAAATTGCGAAAAGGGTAAATAATTTCTTCATAACTTAAAAGTTTTGGTTAATAAATAATTTTGCCGCAAAGATAGTATTTTTTTTAAATACAATGAAAAAAATAAACAAACGGTCTGATGTTCATAAAAAACACTCTATTCCAGCACCAAAGCATCGGCCACCACCTCCGCCAACGACTTTATTTCCACATTCAGATTGTAGGTGTGGTTAATTTGTGTCAACTGATCGACGCAGTTGTGGCAAGGGGTTATGACCACATTGGCACCGGTTTCTCTTATTTGGTTCGCCTTGATTTCGCCCACTTTCAGTCGGCGCTCGTTATATTCGCTCATGGCCAGCATACCACCGCCACCTCCGCAGCAGAAGTTGTCGCTGCCTTTTGGGGTCATCTCTATCAGTTCGGGTACCACCTGCTTCACCACATAGCGCAGTGAATTGAACAAACCGCCATTGCGCACGATGTTACACGGGTCGTGGATAGTGTATTTCTTGGTATTCAGATTCTTGTCCACCTTGATTCTTCCGCTCTTGATGTACTCTTCCAACAACTCTATCAAAGTAATCATCTTGAAGTCGGGATGGGTTTTGAGGTAGTTGGGGGCTTCCCAGCGCAGCGCACGCGAACCATGGCCGCACTCGCCAAGCACCAGCGTGTTGCAATGCAGTTTGTGCACCTCGTCGAACATGTGTTTGGCAATGGCCGTGGCCTCCGCATCGTTGCCGGAGAAATAGCCATAGTTGGTCACATCGTACATTTCGGTGGAAAGAGTCCAATTGGCGCCGGCGGCATAGAATATCTTTGCGGCGGCAGCAATGGAGAGCGGGAAAAACTTGGGCTCACGCGGGTTCAGCGTATAGAGAATATCCGAACCTTCCTTGTTGAGCGGAATCTTGGCCTCCTCACTCACCTCATCCTGCAAATCCTCTTCCATCCATTCGATGGTATCCACGAAGTCCTCCGTCGGAATCCCCATATTATTGCCGGTATTGATAGCAGCATCGACCGTGGCCTGGAGCGTGTCTGGAACCAAACCCATAGTAGCCAGCATCCGGCGGCCCGTGCGCACCACAAAGGGAATATCCACGCCGATGGAACAGTGTTTCACACAGCGCCCGCACATAGTGCACGCACCATACAGGGAATCTATCATCTCGGTGAGCGTGCTTTCGTCCAACTCACGGGCATGGGTAAGCTTCGGAGCAGCTTTGCCCAAAAATGTACAGTAGCGACGGTAAATGGAAGACACCATATCGACTTTCTTTCCCGGAATGTACTTAGGCTCCTTGAATGTTTTCCAGAAGAGACAACTGGTCTCGCACAAGCCACAGTGTACACAGGCATTCAAATGGGTAATCAGTTTGCTATCAGTATGCTTAGTTAGAATGTCAATAGCTTTCTGTTTGCTCTCGGCAGATACTTCTTTCATATTGTTGTTTTAATAAAAATCGCGCAAAAATAATATTTTTAAAAATATCGCTATGCATCCACATTGATGACCATACGAACAGACTTATAGTCTTTGTTCGTTTTAAACTCCTCCAAAAGCTGCATCAGTCTCCTCTTCTGTTCCTCCAACCTGCTGTCTTTGGGGAGTTTAATCCAGAAATCCTCCAAATAGTAGTTCTGAATACGTGAAACAAGAGGTGCTTCTGGGCCGAGCACTTTTCCCGGAAAAGCTTCGCGGAGCAAGACTGCCAGTGCCTGTGCCGCGGCCGTCACCACTTTCTCGTCGGAATGCTTCAATGTGAGCTTTATCAGGCGCGTAATCGGGGGATAGTGAAACTCTGCACGCTCCGCTATCTGACTGTTGTACATGGCCAAAAAGTCGTTGGTCTCTACATATTTCAGTGCCGGATGCTGGGGTTGATAGGACTGTATGACCACCTTGCCGGGCACCTCCTTCCTACCCGCACGGCCGCTTACCTGCGACAATAACTGGAATGCCCGCTCAAAAGCCCTGAAGTCCGGGAAGGAAATCAGCGCATCTGCATTCAAGATGCCCACCACGCTCACCCGGTCAAAGTCCAACCCCTTGGTCACCATCTGCGTGCCCACCAGAATGTCGGTTTTATGCTGTTCAAAATCACTGATAATCTGTTGATACCCGTTTTTAGAGCGGGTGGTGTCCAGATCCATGCGGGCAATGGTTGCCTGCGGAAAAATCTCCGCCAAGGTGTCCTCCACTTTTTCGGTGCCGAACCCTTTCATCTCAATATCCGTACTGTGACAAGTAGGACAAACGCGAGGCACCGCAATGGCATATCCGCAATAATGGCACTTCAACAGTCCTGATTTTTTGTGATAGGTCAAGGTTACATCACAATATTTACAGGTAGGCATGTTTTGGCAGGTGTGACAAATCATCCTGACTGCATAGCCTCGCCGGTTTTGGAAGAGAATAACCTGCTCTTTTTTGTCGAGAGCCTCCCCGATACGCTCTATCAGGAAGTCGGAAAAAACACCTTGCACCTGATGACGTTTGTGCGCCTCAACCATGTTCACCACCCAGATGTCGGGGAGTTTGCTTTGGGCATAACGTTGCATCAGTTCTACCAACCCGTACTTTTTCTGCTTTACGTTGTAATAACTTTCCAAAGACGGCGTAGCCGTACCCAGCAGAGTCTTGGCTTTATGCATACTCGCCAACACGATGGCACAGTCTCGGGCATGGTATCGCGGCGCAGGATCCTGCTGTTTGTATGAAGCATCGTGTTCCTCGTCCACAATAATCAGACCCAAATTCTTATAGGGTAGCAGCAAGGCCGACCGTGCTCCTAAAATCAGCTGATACTTGGAGCTGGCTTCTGAATCCGATCCTTGCGTCAGGACACGGTTCCAAATTTCCACCCGTTCATACTCGTTGAAACGGGAGTGATAAACACCTACTTTTTCACCAAAGTAACGGCGCAAGCGGTTTACAATCTGCGAGGTGAGGGCGATTTCCGGCAAGAGGTAAAGCACCTGCTTGCCCTGTCGGAGCACTTCATCTATCAACTTGATGTAGATTTCCGTCTTTCCGCTACCTGTCACCCCGTGCAGCAGTACCACGGGAAACGTATTGAACTGCTCCTGTATCTGATCATAGGCTCGGTGCTGCGGCTCGGACAGCTGTATGTTTTGTGCCTCGTCGGCGGAAGAAAAATCTGCCAACCGGGAGATGACAATATCCTCTGATACCAAAACGCCCTTTTTCAAGAGGGTCTGCAAGCGCGCCGGAGTAATCGTTTTCGACTCCAACAATTTGGTTTTGGGCACCTTGCATGTATAATCGTATTGACCATCCTTTTTAGTCTGCATGATGAACGCCAACAGCACGTCCGCCTGTGGTGCAGTTTTGGGCGAGAGGTTGAGCTGGTCCAACAAAGCCATGAACTTAGTCTCGCTGGCATACTCTTCCGCCAAATGTATCACGGTCTCCTTCTTGGCTTTGTACGGATTTCGCACCTCTTCATCCGTGACCACAATTCTTTTGTCCACCAAAGATTTGATAACAGGGATGACTTTCTGGATATTAACCGCCTTGCTGATCTCATCCACTGTCATTGTCTCTCTGTAGGTCAATGCCTCAGCAATATGCAACTCATTGGGATTGAGCATGGATACATCCCCATTAAAGTTGGGATTGAGATAGATTTTGGTTTCTGATGCCAGCTTCAGGGCGGAGGGCAGTGCGGCGGCCATCACCTCACCAAGCGTACAGAGGTAATAATTGGCCATCCACTGCCAAAGTTGGAACTGGCGTTCGGAAATTACCGGACGCTCATCCACCACATCCAGAATATACTTGGCACTCACCTGCTGCGGAGCGTTTTCGTGCACACGGACCACCAAAGCCGAGTACAGCTTGCTGCGCCCGAAGGGGACAATCACGCGCTTGCCGAATTCCGCAGCCTCGTCCAGCTCGTACGGCACACGATAGGTGAACAGCGCGGGCAGCGGCAGCGGCAGGAGAACATCGACGAAGTGGGTGATACGCATGAGAAGGTGAATGGGGGACAAGGGGTAAAAGGGGTGAAAGGGATAAACGGGGTAAACGGGGTAAATGGGGTAAAAAGACGAAGATTGATTTACTCTAAACTATTAACTCTAAACTCTAAACTAAAATAAAGTCGGTTCCCAGTTGGCGGCGTTTTTGATTTTATGGGATTTGCGGGCCTCTTTGTTGAGCACTTTGATTTTCCGTTCCACGCCCCAGCGATAGCCGCCGAGCTTGCCGTTGGAGCAGATGACACGATGACATGGGACCACGTACATTACCGGATTGCTGCCAACAGCTTTACCCACCGCACGAGCAGCCCTGGGTTTTCCTATTCTGTCGGCAATATTCAGATATGTGGTCACTTTGCCGGCAGGTATTGTCAGCAAGTCCGCCCATACGGCCAATTGAAAGGGTGTTCCATACAGATGTAGAACAATCTCTTTGTCATTATTCCATTTCCCCCGCAACAACAAGGAAATGTTTTTGTGAGCCGCCACTTTCTGGCAACGGAAGTTGGCTTTCGGAAAGTGTTTTTTCAAAGTCCCCACCGGATTCCATTTCATCTCGCCGGGCATCAGCAAGCAAACGCCTTTTTGCGTGGACGCCACGAGGGCCTTGCCTCCGAAGACGGAAATGAAACTGTAGTGAATCATCAGCTTTTTGTCTTTGCTTTTGAACTCCGCCCTGGTCATGGGAACGATTTTAACCGGATTGGAAGAGGTGCTCATAACACGAGATTTTATAGGTTACTTATTCACTTCTTTGTACTTGATGTGCAACAAATCCTGCTCCATGGCGGTTTTGTCGATGATCTTTTTCAGCATCACATCCAGTTCGCCGCCATCAGTGTAGTTGGTGGGGGCAATATAGTCGGCACGATTCTGGCGGATGAGGTCGAGGCAAATGTCTTTGGAAGACTTGGGGCGGTGCGGGGTGGCCACAGAAGCCGGGTTATAGACAGCTATGGTGGTGCCGCCGTAGAGGTTCACCATCTTCATGGCGGGCACATCGGTCTCTCCATCGCCGATATAGATGAAATTGGAAAAGGGCACTGCGCGCTCGTCTTCGGGCATTGACTTGTTAATCAGCGTATTATCATACGAATTGTAAATGCCTTTGTTGATACGGAACAGATATTGGGTCTTGTTGGTGTAATTCACCACGAGGGCGGGCCAGCAAGCCACGCCGTTTTCATCATACTCGAAACCGGAAGCGAAGATAGTCTTGAAATGCTTGGCAATGGCCGTGCCTTTCACAAACTCGCGCAGCCCGGAGGAGATGATGAAATGCTCCAAATGCATATTTTTGGAAGCGGCATAAGCATTAATGCGCTCGAAATAACTCTCCACTCCTTCGAAGAAGGTGATTTTCTCGCCATATTTCATGAAGGCTTCCTCACGGATGGGGATGTTTTTCTCCTTGGCCTTGATGAGCATCAGATGCATGTAGGCAAGCACCTCGTCCATGTCGTGCTTCTTGGCCAGCTCATTGGCCTCCTGCCAGAACTCGCCCTTGTCCATGTTGAGGTCGGGTATGAAGTTATATTCCTGCATGTTTCCCGGTGCCAGCGTACCGTCAAAGTCGTACGCGATGGCCATATTGCGGTTTTCTTTAATCATTTTATTATCAATAGGTTATAAAAATCAATTCTATTAACTCCGTGATTGCAAAGATATTAAAAAATCCGGTTTTTAAATTATCCCACTCCGAACAGGCCACAATATAGTAAAATTGTTATTTTTGCAACAGCTTTTAAAACAAAGTACTATGCCTACATTTAATATGTTTTTGGAAATAACAGATGCACAATATGTTGATGCGTATAAAATATGGGTCTGCTTCAACAACGGGGAATGTCGCATATTTGACTTTGCAACAATTATAGAAAAATATCCCGTTTTTGAACCTTTGAAAGATATCGGATTGCTAAAAGAATTTCGCATTACAGACACCCTTGAGTGGCTGAATGGGAAAATCGATGTTGCTCCTGAATATCTATATGAACACGGTGTTGTCTCTTATCCCAATAAGGAAACAGAACTTGGAAGTGTGGCAGATGAAGATATTCAATATGCAACAGACAAAGACTAATTATCCATATATTGGCGATTTTCTTCCTGCAATCGTTTCAAAGCCTCTGTATCAGTCTCGATTGTCTCGCCTGTAGAATGACGGCTGAAACACATCAGCATCCCAACATCTGTGCAGGGGTAATGTTTAGAACTTGACAAAGCAGACGGGCAATTCTCAATGTAGGTTCCGCACGACCGGAAACATAATCGTTGATTCGCGACGGACTGACTCCGATTTCTTTCGCCAACTGTTTCTGCGTCATACCCTTCTCTTCAAGAGAAAGTTCAATCAATTCAGCCACTGAGGGTTTACCGATTGGGAAATACTCTTTCTCATAATCAACCACCACATCCGACATCATCGTTAATTCTATGGCATTGCGGTCATTGGCAGGCGTTTCATCACCCACCAACGGGAGAAGTTCCTCGATTCTTGCCAGTGCAAACTCGTACTGTTCTTTGGTTATTTTACTCATAATTATATTGTTGTCGCATCAATTTTATCATACTCGCCATGTGTGCCCACAAAACGGATAAACAAATGACCAATGGTGAATTTAACCACGACCACAAGGCGGTACCGATTTCCTTTGATATTAATAATTTTTGTTTTTCAATATTATTGCTTTTTTTCAGAATTATCCTATATAATCTTGTGATTCCCTTGCTTTAAGCAGAATATTTTGCATCTATTGTAGTTACCTTGTTCCGCGGTGGCGAATTGAGTGCTCCAGAGCAAGTGACCCCCGCACCGCGGCAGGTGGTATAGGGCCGCTTTCCTCCCCAGATTACGCTGCGCTTATCTGCCCCAGACTGCACTATGTTTAGTCTGGGGTTGTGATGCATCCATGAAGCCACTCGCGGCGCGTGAGACCTATGCCTTGAAACGCGACTTTTTCCCGCCGCGAAACTCAAACCCTGTCAATAAGGAAAAATGATGAATTTACAAGACTAAAAGGGACAATTCCGTAGCAAGAAAGGGCGGACATAAGTCCGCCCTTTTTCATTAATATCTAAGAATTTTCCTCTTTATTTCACCAGATTCTTGAACGTGTCTGTGTTTTTATAATGCTTGAATTCAGCATCCTTCTCTGCAGTTTTCTTGTAAGAGGGATCCAACTGGATGGCTGTTTCCAGATTGCTATAAACACCCTGCTCGTCTTTCGTACGGGCGGCAAGCACAGCTTTCAGATAGGCGGTTTTGGCATCCACCTGCTCTATGCAGTCCAACGTGGACTTGGCAGCCGTGTAGTCTTTGTTGAGCAACTGCACAAGGGCCGTGTTATAGTCACAGTTCTTATTGCCCATCATTTGAGCCGCCTTGTTATAGTCACCATCGAGAATGGAGTACATACCTAAAGCATAGGTCTGGCTGACCGGATTGACAACTGCCTTTTGGGAGGACTCAAAGTGGGCTTTGGCAGCTTCATGGTTACCCTGCAGGAATTCGGCCACGGCAAGATTGTTGAGCACAATGCCGTTGTCGGGGGAAATAGCAGCCGCCTTGTTGAAATTACTGACAGCTTCCTCCAAATCCTGCTCAGTTCCATTATTGTAATAAGCGTTAAGATAGAGTACGCCAAGGTCGTTATAGGCACGCCAGTCACCTTGGGTTTTGCTGTCGCTGATCAGGGCGCTGTAGATGGCTTTCTGATCTTCTGCCGAAGTTGCAACGGAAGCGGCATAGAGACGCTCGTTGACTGAGAAGTCATCAGGATTGGATTTCACCCGGCTGACCAGTTCCTCATCCGTGTAAGATTCGTGTTTTTTGCAAATCATCTGCATTTCAGCACGACGAAGCGGTGGCAGGATAGCATCTTCAATTTCAGGGTAGATGTCTGTCATCTCCCGTATCTTCTGCTCACGCATATCATTGTTGGGTTGAGATTTCACCACATTCAAAATCTGATCTTTCTGAGCAATACTGGATTTTGCTATGGCTGCTTCAAAACCATCCCAGTCTTCTCCTTTTGCATTGTTCTCATATTCGAAGACGGGTCTCTCCAGATCTTTCAGTTTGATATTATTCTTCTTGGCAAAATCTTTCAGATATTTGTTAAACTGGTCGTCGAACCACTTTTTTCCCTGATCAAAACGTCTTTCTGACAAACCTTGGTTGTTGGTTTCCTCACCTTCAGGAGAAGCCCATCCGGATATGATCACCCGGTCAATAATATTGTCATTGTACATGAACTCGCTGAAAGCCTTGATTGAATCCTTGGCTGCCTGTGTTTTATTGTTGGGGTTATTCCAGTTCATAACAGAACTGTTGAGATCAAAATAGATTGTGGCGGTTTTGCCAATGAACTCAGGCGCAAAATTATGCGGGGAATGAATAAAATTGCCGCTGGAGACATCATAAGTGCTTTGGGGCTGCAAGCCGATTCTGGATGAAGTGTTGGCGATTCCCTCCCCGAGACTCTTTTCCGGAGCCAATGTGGTGGATTTCTTCTTGAGTTGGGCAACAGCAGGAACCACAATCTCCGCATCCTCATAGCTGGGATCGAACTTGAATGTGCCCGTCTGTGAAAAAGTGCCACCATTCTTCCAGCTTATAGCAGTACCATCTCCCTTTGCTTTCTCACCTTTCAGCTTAATGGTGGTAAAAGGGGGATTGACATTATTGCCGTCCACTTTCAATGTTGGAGAAAGCGTTACTGTGGCATTCTTCTTCATATATTTGGGAGGAACGGTACCTTTGATGGTATAGGCTACCTCACCGCCTTTGTTCTCCAAATCAGGATTATCCAAAGTAACAGACACCTCAGGATACTTGGTGACCATCTTGCCGAATCCGCATCCTGTCATAATGACTGATATTAAAACAGCCCAAACTAAAACATTAATTCTTTTCATCGCTAACAATTTATTTGATTTTTATTATAATTATTTATGTTCTGGAGTGCAAATATATAAAAAAATACACTAATGCCCCTTAATAAACGTTAATTGTTGATTTTTATGTTATGTACTCAGAAAATAACAACCACATTATCCCACCATCAAATAAAGGTCTGGGTAGGTGTGCTGGGATTCCTTTCTGTGCTTGGTCAGTGCGAAGGCCAAGGTCAAAGTACCTATACGACCAATATACATATTGACCACCAAAATGATTTTCGCGGCATTACACCAAGAGGCCGGGGCACCTGTGGACAAGCCGCATGTGGTGAATGCCGAAGTGGTTTCAAATATGGCATGGTTCAGCGACACTTCCGGTTGCACCAGTGTGATGAGAAAGCAGGAAGCCAAAATGAAGGTCAGCGACATCAGAATGATGGAGTATGCGCGGTCAACCAGCGAAAAATGGATGGTCCGGTGATTGTACTCTATATTTTTCTTGCCCTGTACGGTGGCCATCACCGACTTGATAAGTACAAAGAGTGTGGTGGTTTTCACACCGCCGGCTGTAGAGCCGGGTGAACCGCCGATGAAAATAATCAGTGTGATCATAATCATAGTCGGCAAGGCCATATTATTCACATCCAACACCATAAACCCCGATGTGCGGCAGGTGACAATCTGGAAGAAAGAGGTGAAGATTTTGTCAAAAACAGTCTTTTGTTCACTTAGCGCATTATCCTTCTCTATAAGGAAGAAAATCAGCGTACATATCAGAATAATGGCAAATGTAGTGATGAGAATGATTCTCGTCTGCGGCATCAGTGTCTTCCATTGATGTTTCTTACGTTCTCTGATGTGCCGGGGACTGAAGAAATCGCGGATGGTCAGGAATCCGATGCCGCCCAAGAAAACCAAAATAGCTATTATGGTTTGCGGGAAGTAACTGTTGGAAATGCCAAGTTCAAGGAGACTCTTGTCCATGAGCACAAAACCACCATTGTTGAAGGCAGAAACCGTATAGAAAAGCGAATAGAATAAATTTTCTGTGTTAGAGGTGAAGAATCCCGTTGTATTCCAATAGGTGTACAGCAGGGCTACACCAAAGAACTCAATAATGGCGGTGGTAAGCACAATGCTCCGGAGCAGCGAGAAGGATTCTGAGACCTGATTGGTGGAGAGCATGTCGCGTACCATATACTGGTATCGCAGGCCCACGAAAGACTTTGACAGAAATGTCGTGAAGAATGTAGCAAACGACAGGATACTGATACCGCCCAATTGGATGAGAATCATGATAACCACCTGTCCCTTCACCGTGAAGCACGTACCCGTGCTCACTACAGTAAGTCCCGTGATACAACTTGCACTCGTGGCCGTGAACAGCGCATCCACAAACGAAATACCATTGACGGTCATGCGCGGCATGCATAACAACAGCGTTCCAAAGGCAATCAAAATAAAGAAGGATGCCACCATCAGCATCGGCGGACTGATGTTGAATTTGCCCAGGGAACCGTTCATTTTGGTAAGTTCCACCAGTACTATTACAAGAAAATAAACCTGTATAAACAGCAGATAGGAGTTCTCAAAGTTCTCGGATTGAAAGAAATCCACATTATAGTGGAAGATGTTCACTGACAGGAACTGTGCAATCAACAGGAAAATAACCAATCCTTCAAACCACGATTTCTTCAAAAATTCCTTTCGGTGAAGCGAATAAAAAAGAAAGATGAAATATTTGATGATATAGAAACAAAGGCTGCCATAAATGATTTCCCGGATAATGTTCTTTGTTTCGAGAGAGATGTAAAAGCCATGATAACAGATGATGCAGACAATCGTCACAAGAGAAATCACAGCGCTGCATATCTGCATGATTCTATGTACCTTGTCCTTGTACGTAGCAATATGCAGCTTGCGCTTACTGTAAGCGTACTCCTTGCGCGAACTCCAACCGAACATTACAAATTAATTTTGATGAAGTTGTCAATATCATGCTCTTTACCGAAAAGCACGAAAACATCACCATCTTGAATAACAGTTTTATTATCCGGCACACCGAGAATATGCTGTTTGGTGTCCAGTTTGTCTGCCACAAGCTCTTCAAAATTGCGACGGATGGTAATCAAACTCAGCCTATGGTTTTCGCGGAAATCGATATCGCCAACGGAAAGCCCGATAAGACGTGTAGGAGTGATAATCTCCGCAATCTTGTATCCGTCGGGCAATTGAAGATAAGAGATCATATTGGGGTTGGTCAGACGTTCGGCAAGCAGGGTTCCCACTTCGTCCTCCGGAGACAAAAACTCCGTAATGCCCATCTTTTCCAAAATAGTGCGCTGGCTTTTACCCATAACACGGCAGATGATACGTTTCACACCTACGTCAAGCAAATTGGCAGTACACAGCAACCGGCCCACGAAATCGTTACCTATAGAGACGATAACCGCATCGAAATTCAAGATATTCTCGTTTAACAAAGCCCGCTTATTGGTCGCATCCACACACACAGCGTATGCCACATCTTCAGAAATTTCCTGAATAACATTGATATCATTATCTATAACGAGCACCTCGTGTCCCTTCTCCGAAAGGGCGAGACTGATGGCTTGGCCAAAATGGCCGGCTCCGATCACTGCGAATTTTTCTTGTGCCATATCTATAAAATTAACGCGGGCAAAAATATAAAAATTTGCTAGTTGACAAACAGCAACAAACACTTTTAAAAGCATAGCGGAAGTTATTCCTGACATATGCCATTAATACTCTAATAATATGCGTTTTAACAATTTAAAAGTCAGAATATTTTTAATATGTACATTTTCCACACAATATATTTCAAAAAACAGCGTTATTTATCTTGCTAAAAAATATATTGACGGGAGCTCTGCGAATCGAAAACACCTTTCTCTTCCGGTAACCATCACCCTTTCCCGATACTTGAACGAATAATCTATGCTTACTTCTTTAATCTATATTGGAATACTATGTATTCTGATGTAGAAAGCATCGCGAATAAGGAGTGAAGAATAACTGCCGCAACATCTTTAGCACAACATCCCCAATTATATATTAACCTTTATCATCAATAAAGAACACTATGATTGTGTCTTGAGATGGTACATAAAAAATCAAAAAAAATGAAAATGAACAAATTATCTAGAATCTTACTGGGCTCAATCCTTGGGCTAACAGTTTTTTGGGTCAGTTCATGCGAACACCTTTGGCCACCGCCGTCCCACCATCATCCCCATCCAATAATCATTGAGGAACCATCGGCTTCAAATCCGACATTATCCGTATGCAAGGATTGGAATGGTGGGAGCAACACGACTGAAAGCCCGTCTCTGAATATCATATATCAAAATGGGAAATGGCATTTCACCCACGAATTCGATTTAAACTGTGGCATCAACACCATAGATGTTGAAGTAGAAATCGTAGGGAATAATATCATTATCCAATATGAAACCGACGATGAGAATGTTATGAACTGTATATGTACAAAAGAATTACAATATGAGATAGAAAATATTCCCGCAGGGGCATATAACATTATCATTAAGATGTTTGGAGAGGTAATCTATCAGCAACCATTTGTATTCGCTTAGGATAGGATTAAATATACACTTCATTAATTCATTGGCAAGCTGAGCATAAAAAAAGCCCCTTGGAGTATTCCAAGGGGCTTCTATGGTATTGGGCGACGACCTACTCTCCCACCGGTCAGGGCAGTACCATCGGCGCGGCCGGGCTT
>CAJODA010000037.1 GCA_905233745.1 uncultured Bacteroidales bacterium | reverse complement strand
GGGCAGATAGTCCCTTTGATGGCCTTCGCGAATGTTGTTCACAAATTCGCGCATCAGCACCTGCCATTCATAAAGGTGTATGAGGAGGTCGCGGGCGCACTGGTCGTAAATCCATCGTGCGCCACATTTTTTTGGGTCATTGGCGAACTGGAAGGTCGCGTTCAGTTCGTCATCTGTCATTTTGCCGATTTGCTCGGACAGCTTCGCATAACTGTCCGACATGGCTGCTAAGAGTTCGTTTTTGTCCATTTTTTATATCGCTTTAATTCGTTAATTTGGACTACTACAAAGACAAAACCTTCATCGTGTGTTTCTACCAAAATGGATTGGTGAGTGTCAATCCTTCCTTCCCACTCGTAGGTTACCTCAAAAACAGTACCACGATAATATAATCGTTCGTTTTGATTAATCATAAAGTTTGAATGTTTGTGCGTTGGAAACGTTATTTTAATTTGCCATCTATAAATTGCTTGAAATGCAGTATCTGTGTGCTGCGCGAAGGGTTGAAGAGCAGATGCTCGAAGTCTTTCTGCTTTAGTTCAAGGTCAGTGGTGTCAAGTTTGTCGGATAGCGCTTTCTTCAACATTTCCGGGGTGTCGATCCCGCACCGTTGGTGAAGGAAGTCGTAGTCGGGGTCAGTCTGTTGCCAAAGGAAGATGGTGTCGTAGAAGTCGCGTCCTTTGGTCCGGGCCAGCAGTGCCGCAAGCTTCATGGAGAGCATAGTTCCCTTGGCCGGAACCGTCACGGGGAAAAAGAAGCCGTTGCGGCTGACCATCGCCGTCTGCGGTATGTAGTCCACCCCTTGGTCCTGGGCTTCGATTTTCATCAAAAACCTTTCCTCCCGATGACCGGTGAGATTTAGGTCGAACAACAGTTCCGGGAAGTAGATGTTGCGGCGGAAAGCCGTCAACCGGGGATTCTCCTTGTCGCGCAGCTCCACGCGCAAACCGTTGAGCCGCAAGTGCTCGACCAGCGCATCGGTCATCAAGACAAACTCGTCTGCCGTCAGTCGCTTGCAATCGAAATCCAAATCCTCGGAGAAACGGTCTAATCCGAGGACAAGGCGCAGGTTGGTCCCGCCGATGAACACCAATTTGGGTGCGTGGGGCGATTGCGAAAGGTGCTCCAGCGCCAACAGTTCAATGTATTCCTTCAAGATGTGCTTGTGAAATGCGGCGTTCGTGGCGGATAGTAGGCCAATATGGACTGTAAATCAATCATCTGTATAAGTTTTCATCAACAATCGTATTCGTTCTTGCAGCGCCTTGTTGCCGCTTTGCGTCGCGTAAGCCGCCAGTCGATCCTTGTCCAGCTCCTCCCGCATCCACCATTCGTCGAAGCGCAGCTCCAACATAGCCTCGTCAGTGTTGTATTGCGGGTAAAGGTAGAGCAGGTCAAAGATTGCCTTCTCGGGGAAAGCTAACAGGTAGCTGCCCTGCGGTGAAACGGGCATCTGGCGGAAGCCGAAAAAAAGATCGGGCTTGACGGTCTGGT
This sequence comes from uncultured Bacteroidales bacterium, assembly GCA_905233745.1. GTDB lineage: Bacteria > Bacteroidota > Bacteroidia > Bacteroidales > WCHB1-69 > F23-D06. The sequence goes on along the minus strand of CAJODA010000037.1, from coordinate 20,939 downwards.
AACTGAAGCGGCCGAAGTCGTTGTGGTAGGCCGCGGTGCGGTTGGAGGTGACGCAAGTGATGTCGGTCACCGCCTCGGGGATGATGCCGTAGAACGACAGGGCGTAGTGCAGGCTGATGTACGACGGCGTGTAGATGCGCTGGGCAATATAACGCGCCATCTCGGGGATGCCCTTCAGGTCGCTGAAGGCATACCAGTCCTGCCGCAGTTTCGACAGATAGCCCCGCTTCACCCAGCGTGTGAAGTTGCTTCGGTCGAATCCCGGCTTCCATGCACGGATTTGATAGACGTTGAAACATCCCATCCCGTGCCACTGTTCCCTGAACTCCAAGTAGGTCATTATCTCATTTTATTCAAAAGACGCTGCAAAGATACAACTTTTCTTGAATGAAACGGAAAGCTGGTGACTTCGTGTTAATAAGTGAATGTTAACACGAAGTCATTAACAGCGGAGCTAATCAACAGCGAAGCTAACTAACAGCCGTAGGCTAATCAAAAGCGGAGCTCACAGCACTCACAACGCTCCCACCACCTCGTGCGCCTTGTAGGGCTCTTCGAGGTAGATGGTGTCTTCGTCGCTGAGGTCGAGATCCAGTGCGCGGACCGCGTCGTTGAAGTGCGGCACCTTGGTGGCTCCCACGATGGGCGCGGCGACACCCCGCTTCAGCAGCCAGGCCAACGCCACTTCCGTCATTGTCACGCCGAGACGCTCCGCCACCTCCGCCACACGGGTGACAATCTGCATGTCGTTCTCCATGGCGTGGTCGTATTTGCTGTGCATCACCTTGTCGGTCTCGTTGCGCTTGGACGCGCTGTTCCACTCCTTGCGGGTGAGGTGTCCGCTGGCGAGGGGAGAGTAAGGGATGAGCGACACGCCGTACTGTTTCGCCACGGGAATCAGCTCACGCTCGTCCTCGCGGTAGAGGAGGTTGTAGTGGTTCTGCAGCGTGGAGAACAGCGTCCAACCGTTGCGCTCGGCGCAGATCTGCATGTTGTGGAACTGGTAGCCGTACATCGCCGAGGCCCCGATGGCACGCACTTTGCCGCTCCGCACTAACTCGTGCAGCGCCTGCATCGTCTCCTCGATGGGCGTGCCGTAGTCGAAACGGTGGATCTGGTAGAGGTCGAGGTAGTCGGTGCCGAGACGCTGTAGCGTGCCGTCGATCTCGCGACGGATGGCCGCGGCGGAGAGCTTGCCCTCGTTGAAATAGACTTTCGAGGCGAGCACCACCTGGTCGCGGGCGACGCCGAGGTCTTTCAGTGCCTTGCCTAAGAACTCCTCGCTGGTGCCGTGCGAATAGCCGTTGGCGGTGTCGAAGAAGTTTACCCCGAGGTCGAGGGCGTGCTTGATCATCTTCGTGGTTTCCTCTTGGTTGAGAGTCCACAGGTGGAAGTCCTCCGAGGGCTTACCATACGACATACAGCCGACGCAGATGCGGCTGACTTCAATACCGGTGTTTCCTAATTGTGTGTATTTCATAATTTCAGGATGATTTTGATTACCCTTTTTGTTTTTGCAAGACGCAAATACTATGTTAAAATTATGTCCTCATCAATTACACTGAGAACAAATCGTCTAACTGTATTTCATTCTGAATATCACCGACGTATGCGTTTTTTGCCAGGCCATAGGTTGTGATGAGCACCGTGTGCAAGGCTTTTCTAGTTTTTGTCACTTCTGCAAAAACGGCTTTTCGCCTGTTCAATTTTTCATGATAGGCTTCGGTGATAGAATATTTGTCACTTGAATACTTTATTTCACAAAGGTCAATAATTCCGTCACTGCGGTCAAGGAGCAAGTCAATCTGAACACCTTCGGATTTCGGCTCTGCGGATTGGTTTTTAGGTACGTGACGCCAAGCATACTCGTTGGTGAGTACACCGCTGATGCCGATTTTCTGCTTTATCTGGTCGGTGTGCCATAAGCAGACCCGCTCAAATGCCCTTCCGCACCAGTTGTTGTATTGCGGCTTGCCTTCCATCGCTTGCCAAAAGTTTTTTCCGTGGCGTTTTCCATGAATGAATTCATAGTAAAATAAGGTGTAGTGGTCAATGAGTTGGAAGATCTCATCTTTCACCTGTTTGCCAATCACGGTATATCCGCGGATGAAACCGCACCATTCGAGGTCGTCCAGTATCTTTGACAACGCACCGTTATCCTCCAATCCGCCTTTGTTAATCAGTTCTATTCGTGTCATCCCTTCTTTTTTTTCTGCCAACAAACTGATGATTTTGATGTATGGTTCTGGTTTCTTGAAGAGCGATGCATACAACATGCTGAACTCATCATACATGTCACCATCGTTCGTGAAGATAAGACGGTCAATTTCTTGGGTAAGACTATGTCCTTTCTGTAATAAACTCCAATAGTAGGGCACGCCGCCGAAGATCATATATCCGTTCAGTATCTGCTTCCGCGTCATTTCGATACCACGCGATTGAACCAGTTCTTCGCACAGACGAAGTGAGAATGGTTTCAAGGCAATGCGGTGTGTGAGTCGGTTGTGCAGGCCGCCCTTGTTTTTGATGATTTTCTTCACCATCCAAGAGGTGGCACTACCGCATACCACAAAAACGATATCTTTCCTTGCCGAAGCCCATCCGTTCCAAAAAGATTCAAGCTCTGATAAAAAACCCGACCGCGGCGCATCCATCCAAGGTAGTTCGTCGAGAAATATGATCTTCTTTCCCTCGGGCTGAAGGTTTATGTAGCGTTTTAATTCAGAAAACGCTGTCATCCAGTTAGCAAACACCTTTGGCATATCGGTCAGCCCGTGCTCTTTCAGTGCCATACGAAAGCGGGCCAATTGTTTACGGGAAGATGTGTTGGCTGCTCCTGTGAATTGAAAAGTGAATTTGTAGTCGTAGGACTCTCGGATCAGGAATGTCTTGCCAACGCGACGACGGCCATACACAGCGACGAACTGTGAATACTCTTCTGTAAGAGCGTTTTGCAGGATTTGCTTCTCTTTGTCTCTTCCTATGAGCATAGTCTTGAATTTTTTTGCAAAGATAAAAAAAATAACCGTAAATGAGCGGAATCATTTAAAAATTCTCCGATTCCGCTCGTTTACGGTTGATTTTTCTTTAAGTCCTATCATTGTATGGTATGGTCGTCAATGGATATGCCAGACCGCTTCTACAGGCTCTTTAACCACTTCTCCACCTTCGCTTTGCCGCCTCGCACCTCGTGACCGTAGATGCTGAACTCGCCTGTGACCTTGGCCTTCGGGAATGCTTTGCGCACGTCGCTGGCGCAACTGGCCAGACCGCTGCCCTCGTGGGTGGTGAAGGGGATGACGGTCTTGCCGTCGAGGTTGATGTCCTTGAACAGCGTGAACATGATCTGCGGGTAGGTGCCCCACCACACGGGACCGCCGATGAAGACGGTGTCGTAGCCGCTGAGGTCGGGAGCATCGCCCTCGTAGGGCGGCAACTCGCCTGCGGCGGCCTCCTTCTTGGCCAGCTCGATGAGCGGTGTGTAGGCCATGCCGTCGTATTTGTGGGTGACGATCTCGAACTGGTCGGCGCCCGTGATTTCACTGATGTAGTCGGCCACGATCTTGGTGTTGCCCGTGTCGATGATGCCGACGGAATAGTTGTCCCCCGCGTGGGAGAAGAAAATGACGATGGATTTGCTCATGTTGTTCTCATTTGATGATTTGACTTCTTGTTTGTTCTGTCCATTGCAGCCAGTGGCCAAAAGGAGAGCAAGAACGGCGGTGAGGATGCTTCTGAGTTTCATAATTCACAATTTGTGTTATCGCAAAGTGTTGTACTGCTCATCGCTGACAGGCTCCAGCCACTCGTTGCTGTTGCCGGGCTTAGCATCGGCATGGTAGGTGAGATGCTGCATCCAGCTGTCTTTGGCGGCGCCGTGCCAGTGCTTCACGCCCTCGGGAACGGCGATGACGGTGCCAGGGACCAACGGAATGGCTTCCTTGCCCCATTCCTGATACCAGCCGCGACCGCTCACGCAGATCAACATCTGCACTGCACCATGGTGAACATGCCAGTTGTTGCGGCAGCCAGGCTCGAAGCTGACGTTGCAGAGCCCGCTTGCGGGGTCGAGGACGGCGAGGTAGCTGTTGCCTATGAAATACTGGGCGTATGCCGTATTGGGCTCTCCGATAGGCCAGGGTGACTGCGCACACACCATATCGTTCTTGCCATCCACAGCGGCAGCGATGGCAGCCTCGCAACGCAAAGCCTCTGCCTGCAATCCTGCAGATTTCAATGCCACTGGGATACTACGCAACTGCTCCTCTGTGACACCCATGTTCAAGGCTCCGCGCACGTGCGCCTGCAACTGCGGCATCACGTTCTCCAAGCCACTCAACGCACTCACGGTGATGAGCTCGCGGTCGGCGTGGGTGAGGTTGTCGCGGGCAAAGATGTCGCCGAAGAGATGCGCTTTCAGATAGTAGTCCTCGGCGGGGCAGAAGTCATAGTTGAAAGGCTGTCCAGAAAGTTTGGTTTGCACTTCCGTGCCTTGTGCCAAAGCGTCGTAATTGTTCGGCAGCGACGATGCCTCAATACCTTCATCTGTGGTTTTGCCTTCGCTCTTGCGTTGCTCCAAGACCTTCTGCAAAGTGCCAAGGGCATTCAGAGAACGCGGGAATCCCGTGTAGGCATAGAGTTGCGATAGGGCTTCCTTGATTTGGCTGACCGTCAGGCCGGCATCCAATCCGCCGTTGATGGCCTCGGCCAAGGCGGTATAGTCGGCTTTGGCCTCGTTGCAGGCGATGGCCGACATGAAGGCCGCCTGCTCGGTAGTAAAGGTTAGTGTATTCATTTCTTTTGCGGTTTTTTTAGTGGATTGCGTTCCACAGGCAGCCATTGTCAATGCGATGGCGAATATCATTATTGATTTTTTCATCGTTATTTCAAGTTATGTATGTTCAACCATTCGGCTACCAAATCGGCAATCTCGGCATTGTTCATCTCTTGGAACATAAAGTGGCTGTTGCCTTTGATGCCCATGTCGGGAAGATGGATGACAGTGGCATCACCTCCGTCTTGATTATAATGCTCGGCGAAGTCGCGGCATTGGTTCAGCACCATCTGCCAAAAACCTGTCGATTGGATGCCCTCCGGCCCGTTCATGATGTTGTCGCCGAAGAGGAAGAGCATCGGCACCTTGGCATCGACGAACTTCTGGTATTCAGGCGAACCCACCATGGGTGCGAAACCCGGCTCAATGGCCACGATAGCAGCGATGTTCTCAGTATCGGTCTGCCAACCCACGCGGCCACCCTGCGAGTGGGTGATGTAGACGGCTTTCTTGCCGGTCATCTTCTGCACGTTGGACATCACGGCACTCATCGCCTGTCCGAAGAGCGGCTCGTCGTAGTTGCCCGTGTTGGGTGTCATCTGGCAGAAGAACTGTGTCTGCGCCTTGTCGCCAGCGGGGAACTGCGATCCCTCGTAGCGTTCGGGAGCCACGCGACCGATGCGGAAGTGGGTGTACCAAGCCTGTTCGCCTACCTTGAACTTGCCGTCCTCCACGTCGCCGGGGTCGGTGACGATCATCTCGGTGGCGGCAGCGGCACCACGACGCGGCTGGTCGACGAGGAATACGGAGTAACCCTTCTTCAGGAATAGGTCGCTCCAACCCTCACGTCCGTCGGGAGTGGCCTGCCAGCCCGTGCGCGTCTGCACGTAGCCGTGCAGAAACACCATCGGGATGCCGTTGCCCGAGGCGGGAATCTGATAGAAGGTGTTGGCGTGGTCCACGTGGGTGGTGGTGCCTTTGCGCGATTGGTCCATCCAATTTTGTGTGGCATCGTAATCGCCTGGGATAGGGTCGGTGATGCGTCCGCCCGACGAGAATACGCCTTGCTTCTCAATCACGAGGCCTGTCTGCATGGGCTCGTCTTTCTGGTTGCAGCAGGCGGAGAAAGCGAGAACAGCTACTGCTATAACTGCAATTTTTATAAGTCTTTTCATGGTACTCGTACTAGTGTTTTTTTCATATAACCAAGGTTTTGTTATTTGCCGCAAATATACAAAGTTAGCGTTAGAACCCTATCTCTTTTAGCCACTTGTCGATTTGTCCGAACTTCTTGTCCATGCCGACACCGTTCATCTCTTTGGTGACGACACAGATGCCGTCGCGGTGGTCGCTCTTGGGCGTGGCCTTGACGATGTCTTTGAGGGTCTCATATTCGGCGGTGTAGGCCGTGCAGAACGGAATGACGGTCTTGCCGCTGAAGTCGTATTGTTCCAGGAAGGTGAAGACGGGCATCGGGGCAGTGTACCACCAGCAGGGGACGCAGACGAGCACCACGTCATATTGAGCCATGTCGTTCACCGTGCCTTTGATGGCAGGATGAGTGTTGGCGTCTTTCTCGGCTTTGGCTTCGTTGGCGCACTCGTCGTAGTCGGTGGGATAGTCGGCCTCACGGACGATTTCAAACTGGTCGGCGTTGAGTTTCTGCGTGATGTAGTCGGCAGCCGCCTTGGTGTTGCCGCTCCAAGAGAAGTAGGCCACCAGCACTTTCTTGTTGTTCAAACTGTTCATGTTTTCTCCTTTCTTTTGTGCGCAGGCCGTGGTGCCGAAAAGGCTCATGATGGCCAATGTCGCAATGATAAGTGTTCTTTTCATAGTCATTAGTTTATCCGTAATTCTCAATCAGATACTTCACAAAGTTCATGTCATTGAAATTGACGGTTCCTGTGTCGTGTTGGTTCATTGTTGCAATCTGGGCCATGTCGTCGTCGGTAAGGGCAAAGTCGAAGATGTCGAGGTTTTGCTGCATACGCTCCTTGTGAGTGGACTTGGGGATGGCCACGATGCCGCGTTGTGTGAGCCAGCGGAGGGCTACCTGCGAGGCGGTCTTGCCGTACTTGGCACCAATGCCGGCCAGCAGGTCACTCTTGATGATGCCATCCACACCTTGTCCGCCCAGCGGTCCCCATGCCATCATCTTGGTGCCGAACTCGTTGAGCGTAGGCTCGATTTCGCGTTGCTGAATCATCGCGTTGCATTGCAGCTGGTTCACCATCGGCTTCATATCCACATAGTGGGCAAAGTCGAAGAAACGGGCTTGTTGGAAGTTGCTCACGCCGATGGCGCGCACTTTGCCGTCACGGTAGGCGTCCTCCATCGCCCGCCAGGTGCCGAACACATCGCCATAGGCTTGGTGGATGAGCAATAGGTCGATGTAGTCGGTCTTCAGCTTGTGCAGGCTCTCGTCGATGCTGCGGGCGGCCTTCTCCTCACCGTTGTTGCTGATCCATACCTTGGTGACGAGGAACAGGTCCTCGCGCTTGATGCTCGACTTGGCGACGGCCTCGCCCACGCCTTCCTCGTTGAAATAGGCTTGTGCGGTATCAATTAAGCGATAGCCCACTCTCAATGCGTTGCTCACGCAACGCTCCGCCTCTTGTGGAGGCACTTGGAATACACCGTATCCCAAAACCGGCATCTCAACGCCGTTGTATAGTTTGATGTTTTGCATAGTTTTGAAGTTTTTTGATTACTATATTTTTGACAATGCAAAACTACAACCATAATTCATCATGGTTGTTATGGATTTTTCGGGAAAAGTTTCACATTTTGCGGTTTCGCTTCGTTACTGCTTGACCTCTACTTCAGTAGTCAAACTACGTACCCCTCCACAACGAAGGTTTGGTGTATTGATTCGTATATCGCAATCCACCACAAAAACATTTCCATCTTTTGAGCGTATCACATTCTCGTCGTGCAGGTCGCTCAAATAGATTTCAGGAGTGGCGAAAGTCCAATTTCTCGGATTGATGAGCTTGAATCCAATGTGTTCAGCAAACAAGGCGATTTCTTCATCCGACATGTGTGTCCCTTCAATGAATGGCTGCTCTGCTACAATCTTGAAATCACCGTCTGCCGTGCGTCCAAACCCCAACACTTTTAGTGCGGTTTCTGGGAAATAAGTGTTATGCAGCGAGATACGGTCAAGTGCCAGAATGGGTTGGATAAAATAGTCAAGCCCAACGGCTTTTACCAATGTGGCACCATGGTCGTAAACTATAGCTTCTCCGCCTTCTGCAATTTGCTCACCTAACATGCGCGGCAGGGCATCTTCGACACGTTCTGTCCAGCAACCGACTTTCTTTGCCCATTGCTCTATGCATTCAGCCTGCTTCGCTCCGCGTTGGACTTCTCTTTTGAAGTCGCCGACATCTGGTGCAGCATTTCTATCTGCCGCAGTTTCTGCTCCCGCGAGTAGGGATGCAATGACATGCGTAGTACCTCCCATTGAGCAGCCATACTGTTCTGCCGATGAAAATCGCTTATATACAAGCCGTTGTGTGATGAATTGTTCTGCATACGACTCCAATTTTGAAAGACCGTTGACAGTGAAGCCCTCGTCAATAACCGAATGGATGCTATGCCAAAAGTCTTGGTTGTTCATTTTTGATACGGTTGAATCATTATCCAAAGATGCGCAAAAATACAATTTTTTTTCAAAATGTCGCCATCGGTTTGTTCACTCCCTGAACGAACTCGGCGAAGCCCCAAGATTGTTTTGGACGTAACGCGAGAAATGGCTGAGGGAGGTGAAGTTGAAGCGGTCGGCGATGTCGGTGAGCGTGAGGCTGCGGTCTTTGAGCAGGTGCGAGAGTTCCATGGCGGCGTAGCGGTTGATCCAGTAGTTGGCCGACTGGCCGCTGACACGCTTACAGATTTCCGAGAGGTACTTGGGCGTAACGCACAACTCGCTGGCGTACCATGCCACATCGCGGTGCTCGCGGTAGTCGCTACGCTCCAGCATCGCCACAAAACGGTCCATTACTGAAGCAGTCTGCGCCGACAGATCCGCCTCGCCGTAGATGCGCGAGTGGAACTCGAAGAAGTCAATGAAGAGCATCTGAAGCACGGCAATCATCTCGTCGCCGTGAAAATACTGGTGCGGATGCCTCATGCGACGGAACACCTCCTCGAAGTCGCGTTCGCATAGCTGTTGCTCCTCCTCGTTGAGGTGCATGATGGGGTTGATGTAGAGCGACATGCCGCCCCGTGTGCCGTAGTTGGAATGTGTGGCGCAGACGTTGATGAAGTCGAAATCCACATAGACGACGTTCACACGAAAGTCCGCCGAAGGCTTCACCTGCGTCACCTGCCGATTGGCCACCACGATCATGCAGTCGCCCTTGCGGAAGTGAAGCTGGCTGCCGCCGTAACAAACCTCGCACTCGCCCGCCGAGCAGTAGGCATGGGTGATATAGCTTTCCATACCCGCCTCCGCGATGCGATTGAGACTGTCGTCGATGATGATATTTCGCTCGTTGAGTTTCACGGTGCAAAGTTACAAAAAATCGGCAACCAAAGCTTTCACCTGGATTGCAGAATCTTTCAGTTATAACAGCCGTTGATAAATCTTCTTGTCAATATCCTTGAACACGTTGGAAACCACTTGCTTGACGCTGCAATCGGGATGCACGGTCAAATAATCCTTGACGGTTCGCACGGCGATTTCCGCGGCCAACTGGTTCGGGAAGCGGAACTCGCCTGTGGAGATGCAGCAGAAGGCGATGCTTTCGAGACCGTTTTCATCGGCACAAGCCATGATGTTACGGTAACAGGATGCCAATTGTTCCTTCTGGGATTCTGTCGGGATGCCGTCGGGGATGATGGGGCCGACGGTGTGGATGACGTACTTGCACGGCAGATTGTACGCCTTGGTGATTTTGGCCCGCCCCGTCGGTTCCAAATGTCCTTGCTGCAGCATCAGCCGGTGACATTCCTCGCGCAGCTGCACGCCCGCCGCGGAATGGATGGCATTGTCGATGCATCTGTGCAACGGATGGAAACAGCCCAACATCTGCGCATTGGCGGCGTTGACGATGGCGTCCACGCGGAGACGGGTGATGTCGCCCTGCCATAACGACAATTGTTTCCCTGTAGAGACGTGCCATGGCGCGTCTCTACAAACGTCCTCAACATCAACCAATTCTACGACGCCCTTTTCCTGCAATTGCGCCTGCAATTCCTCGTCCTGCAAACGCAGAAATTCCTCGCTCACGGGTTTGGGTTCGCGCACGTTGCGCAGGGCGCGGAACAGGTCGCGCTTGCCCTGTAAATCCTCGGGAATCTGAATTTCGGAATATTGCGGGTCTTCGTCAATCAAATATTGTATCAAACAATCTAAACGGTTCATAATCAATGTTTTTTTGTTTTGTTGGGACGAATGTAGGGGCGAATGTGGTAGGGGCGAATAATTATTCGCCCCTACGGGCAATCAATGTTTCCAATACATCCCCAATGTCGCCGTTGATTACAATCGACCGGTCCGCGATTTGGTCCACGGTGAACGCCTCGCCGAGGTTGACGGTGGCGTAAACCGCATTGGGGGCCTGCATCGTCCATTGGATGAATGGGATTTTGAAGATGATGGGCGTGTTGCCGCCACTGCCCAAATCCAAAAACAATATTTTACCATTCAGTAGAGGCGTGCCATAGCGCGTCTCTGCGTTCAAATGCCGTCTGATGAAATCCGTATACCGTTCCGAGGCAGCGTGCCACCCTTCGTCCTCCACAAAGGTCTCGTCGGCGCGCAGGTTGACCTTCATCGGACCGCCACAGACGGGACAACGGGGCACCAATTCCGACGGAATGCGCATGTCCATTTGTTCCGCAATCATCCGTTTCACCAATTCTTCGTTGTCGTAGGTCTTCTGGTGACAGGGCTTCGCGCATTGGAACAGACCGTAGTCGCCCTGCGTGTAGAACAACCGCTGTTTGTCAAATCCTGCCTTCTGGAACTGGTGATCGACATTGGTGGTGATGACGAAATAGTCCTTCTCCTGCAGCAGTTTGAGCAGGTTGTCATAGACGGGCTTCGGGGCGGGCACGTAGCGGTTGTAATAGATGTGGCGGCTCCAATAGGCCCAATGTTCCTCCTCGGAGGGAAACGGATAGAAGCCCGCCGAGTACATGTCGGTGAAGCCGTATTGGCGGATGAAGTCGGCAAAGTGCCGCTGGAAGCGCTCACCGGAATAGGTGAAGCCTGCCGAGGTTGATAGCCCCGCGCCGGCACCGACGACGATGGCGTCGGCGGATTGCATGGCCTGGTGGAGTTTCTGAATATTGTCCATTGGAATAAAATCTTGGGACAAAAATAAGAAAATTCGGATTACATCTTCAAGATGATTTTTCCGCCCGCTCCGCCTTTCTCAAGCAACGTGTGCGCTTCCACGATTTCATCCAGACGGAACACTTTGGCGTACAGCGGCTTGACACGCTGTTCGTTAATCAAACGGAAAAGAGAGTCGATTATCTCCTGTGTCGGGAAATTACTGAAGAAACCTGTCAAAAACACACCGTTGGGGATATATTTGATGGGGTCGAAATGCTCCACGGTGAACACGTTGCCGAGAATGCCCGTGTTACAGACATAGCCTGGCTTTGTGACGCAACGCAGTGAATCCTGCAAGGTGGCGGGACCGACCAGCTCCAATACTTTGTTTGGACGCATCTCGGCGGGTAGGCTTTTCGCCAAACAGCCATCATCGATGCAGCAAAAATCTGCACCGATAGCTTTCAGACGGTCGAAGTCCTTCTCCTTCCGGCAAGCTGCAATCACCTTGGCACCCAAGGCTTTGCCAAGCTGGATGGCGGCCTGGCCTACGGTGCTGGTGGCGCCTCGTACCAACAAAGTGTCGCTTTCGTTAAGCAAAAGGCATTCGGTCAGGGAACCGTAAGCGGTAAAATAAGTTTCCGGAATGGCTGCCAGCGACACCCAGTCCAAATCAGCTTCCACCTTGAATACATTGGTGGCGGGCAGCAATACGTATTCGGCATAGCTGCCGTTGAACGAGCGACCCATTCCGCCCATCAGCGCAATCACCTTGTCGCCCTTGGCCAGACCGCAGTCAGAAGGGTCGGCCACTTCGCCCACGCACTCAATGCCTGGCACGATGGGCTTTCGAATGTAATCGTTCTCTATCTCAAACATTCGCAAGAGGACTTCCGAGTGGTTCAGTCCGGCGGCGTGAATTTTCACCAACACCCAACCCGAACGCACTTCAGGGATAGGGATTTCGCATACGTGCATTTCCTCAGCAGCGCAGCGATGGTTTAGTTGTATTGCTTTCATAATGTTTAATTATTCCGACGGTCGGCCGACCGTCTCTACTAATTTCCAACATTGCGGGTCGGCAGCAAAGAAATTATGTGTGTGACCGAACGCCACCGCAGGACAACCTCGGCAGAACCTCAACAACTCGCAATCGTGGCATTTCTCAAACTTCTCGTACTGGCGGTAATAGTCCATTTGCGGCGAAGTCCACAGGTCATGGAGGGGAGTGTCAAAAACATTGCCAACCTTGCTTTCGAAGCGGCGGCAGGCCATCACATCACCATTGGGTAAAATGGTGAAATGCCCGTGTCCGCAGTTGCAGCCGTCATAAACGGTGTCTTCATCCAAACCATCGGGTATCTTGAATTGCCCGATTTCGTGGAGATACAATCCCCAAAGATGGTCTTTCAGGTTGAAGGTGGTTATGCAGTTTTCGCCGTACTCCAGATACTTTTTCCAACAGGTATCCAGCACTTGGCGATATTGTTGTGGTGTAAGGTGCGCGCTTTTCTCCAGACTCGTCGGACAATACCGCGCAAAGGCGAACACATCAGCCTCGTGAGCCACCGCTGTATCGATGATTTCCGGCATCTGGTCGGCGTTTACGCCCGAAACAGTGGTCATAATGGCCACGCGGATGCCGTTGCGATGCAACACCTCTATTTTCTCCAAAGTGGTGTCGAACGAGCCGGGTTTGCGCATGAAGTCATGCGTCTCACGGTTGCCGTCAATCGAAAGCTGGTATTTCTTGCAGCCGTAAAATTTCAGCTTTTGGCAGTTCTCATCGGTCAAGTGAAACGGATTGCCCAGAATGGTGAACGGGATTTTCTTCGCTTTCAGCATCCCAAGGATTTCCCAAACCTGCGGATGTAAAAGAGGGTCGCCCCCCGTGACATAGAAATACGGGCGGCAACCACCCATTTTGTCGCACATTTCCACGCAACTGTCAATCACCTTTTTAGCCTGCTCCATACTAACCGAAAGCAACTCGGGGTGGCCTTCGGAAAAAATGTAACAGTGCTTGCAACGCTGGTCGCAACAGTCGGTGATGTGCCACTGGAAGGAGAAATACTGCTTGGCCATAGTTTTCGTTTTAGCGTCTTATGATTGCCTCCACGGGGCAATGTTCAAAGCAGTTGCCACATTGCAGGCAGTTGTTTTGACGGATGATGAATGGTTCGCCCGCGTCAATGGCGTTTTGCGGGCACACCGTCTGGCATGTGCCACACCCAATGCAAACATCGATGATTTGGTAGCCCTTGGGCTTCAAAACGGCGTTGCCCACGGTGAAATACTCCCGCGTGACAGGGCGGGTGCGAAGGCAGAAATACTCAATTGTGTAGTCCTTGATGACAAACATAGTGTCGATGTTCTTGGTCTCGCCTGGATAGACGTTCTCTAAATAAGGCTGCTCCTCATAAAGCAAATCGCGCCATTTCACCTGTTCGGCCTCAGGCACTTGTATGGCCTTGCCAGAAACGCGGATGGTCTCTTTGTAGCGGGTATAGCCCAAAATCTGCACTCGCCCGTCATCTATCAACTGGCGGCAGAAACTTTTGCCGCGTGCAGTTAGAAAATAGATGTTGGTGCCTTCGTAATGGATGGCGCTGATATTGCGCACCTGTGGCGCACCGTCCTTATCCACTGTGGCGAAGTTGAGTACACCAACGTAGCCCAATTTATTCAAACACGTTTGTATGTCCATGCTGATGCTGTTTCTTAATGTGCAAAAAGGCGCTTCGCCCATCGGACGAAACGCCTTTTGTTTGGTAATATGCTTTATTTCGCACCGCAGGCACTACCGCAAGCGCTGGGTTTCTTCGGCTCGGCTGCGCCACAAGCACTACCGCAAGCACTTGGTTTTTCCTCTTCCTTGGGTTCGGCCGCACCGCAGGCACTACCACAGGCACTCGGTTTTTCTTCTTTTTTGGGTTCTGCTGAACCGCACGCACTACCACACGCCGTGGGTGCCTCGTTGGCAAATGAGGACACAAAGCCTCCGAATTCTGCTCTTTTCATTGTAAATAGATTTAAGTGAAACAATTATTGGTTTGATTTTGAATGATTTTTCCTATCGGTGATGATGTCGCTAAAATGTTCTAATCCCCAGATTATTAACGCATCCAAATGCGGCATAAGGCTTTTTCCGCGCTCGCTGAGTCGGTATTCCACCCGTGGCGGCACTTCCGTGAATACTTCACGAATGATAATACCGTCGTCTTCAAGATGGCGCAGCGTGGAGGTCAGCATCTTTTGGGAAATGTCAGGAATCTGTCGCCATAAATCCTTGAATCGTAGCACTTCTTTCTGCTCCAAAGTGTAAAGCACCAACAACGACCATTTGTCTGTGATGTGCGAGATCACGTTGCGTATCGGGCAATCGGGGAATGTGGCGCTTTGTATCTCTTTCTTATTGCTCATCGTTTCTGAATTAACGCGGCAAAAATATACAAAAATTTCTAAATTTCAGCCACTTACCTTTTGTCAACACGCTTACCTTTTGGTTAGTATTGCTGAAATACAATGAGTTATAACAGGAAGTGAGATCACGTCCCCGCCAACCAGCACCCCACCGCCATAACGATCGTGGCAACGATGAAAATCCAGCCGATTGGTTCGCCCAAGATAATCACAGAGAGGAATGCTCCGATGAAGGGCGCCAAAGCAATGCGCTATCAAAGAAAAGTGAAACCAGATACTTTATCAATCATTACCATGTAGTTGCTTTCGGTACTGAAACGGTGTGCAACCCGTCTGCTGGCGGAAGAAACGGATGAAGAACGAAGGGGTGGCGAAGCCGAGGGTGTCGGCCACTTCGGAGATGGGCAACGAGGTATGATGCAGCAACACCTTGGCTTCGCGCAAAAGAGCACGGTTTATCCATTGCAGCACTGTCAGCCCACTCTCGCCACGCACAAGGGTGCTCATGTGGTTGGGCGAAACGCATAGGCGGTCGGCATAGAAGTTGACGGAGTGCTTGGTGCGTCCCTCTTTCGCGAGCAGCTTCAGGAAGCGTTGCATGAACGCGCCGCTGCGCGAAAGCGGCGCCTCATGCCGCAGGCTGAACATGTCGAGTATCAGCGCATCGTAGAAATGGACTATTATGTCGGTGAATACAGGGGTTCGGTCGAACTGGTCGGAAATCATTGTCAGATATTGGTTGACCCGTGCGAAAGCCTTGCTGTCGCCGCTCACTACAAAACTTTCCACAGTGCTCTGTATCTGTGGCATTTGGCGGAACACCACGGCACTGGCTGCGCAGTCGCTACTTACATCCTCGACGAGCAAAAGTGCCTCGGGCAGAACAATAGCTATGTCGCCTTTGTGCAGCATATATTGCACCAAGTCGATTTCAACTTCCATCGTCCCGCGATGCACCATGATAATACGTCCGTCGAGGGTTCGATAGGGTCGCCCAAGCTTAAACAGATCCTCATCTATCATGTTGGCATTCAGAATAATGCCGTAATCGCCAGAATGTCGGTATCCATGACGAACAAGATTGTTCAATGCCACTTTGGTGTCGAGGTTGCGTATCTCCATACAAATGTATTATGTCATAAATAACGCAATATTTCTGTAGTTAGTATATGAACTTCGTAGAAAATGGATATTTTTACATTAAATTATGGTATTTTAGATGGTATTACAGTGGTACTTTTGCATTGTAAAAACAAAGAGATGACGATTCATATTAACCTTTAAAAATAAGCGACTTATGGAAGCCAACAAAATCAACGGAAAAGCCCTCATTCCTGCAACGCACCGTGATGAAGGCTGCCGCAAAACTGAAAGGAATCAATTAAATAAATAATAAATACAAAATTTAAAACACACAACAAGTTATGGAAAACACAACAAATGCAAAAGTGCTCCGCGCACGACTGATGGATCAACCCGAAGACTTCAAACGCCTTGGTATCAACCCCGAAAAGGTTGAGACCTGGGAAGACGGACGTCGCACGCGCACCGAGGAGGTGGACAGCGAGGTGTGGTACTTCGACGGCACGATGGACGACGGCACCAAGTTCATGGTCGGCTACCGTCCCAAATCGATGAATGGCATGACCAAGACGGTTGACTCGCCCCACGTGAACATCTACATCAAGAGTCCTGCGGGCAAGGAGTTCCGTGACGACATCGTCTACCCCGCCGAGGAGGGCAGCTTCAGCCGCGAGCAATGCGACACCAAGGTGGGTCCCCACTGGTGCCGCGGCGACTTCAAGCACTACGACCTCCACTTCGAGCCCGTCCACGGCGTAGGCCTCGACCTGCACTACGATGCGCTCACCGAGCCTTTCCGCCAGGGCACTTCGCTGCTGGCCTTCGGTGACAACGACGAGTTCTATCACACTGACCTTGCCGTGCCCAAGAACCAGGTCAGTGGATGCCTCTTCTACGACGGCGAGTGGCACGAGGTGAAGGGCCTCGGCTACCATGACCACCAATGGATGAACACGATGCACTTCACCCTCTACCACCACTGGTTCTGGGGGCGTATGTACACCGACCTCTACACCATCTATATCTACGACTTCGTCGCCGCCCGCCAGTACGGCTACAAGCAGCTGCCCATGTTCGGACTGATGGACAACAAGACCGGCAAGGTGGTCTTCATGACCGACGGTCACTTCGACCTCAAGACCCGTCTGGAACCCGAAGCGCACAAAGGCCGCGAGTTCCCCAAGGAGAGCCACTACGTCTTCACCAACGCCGACGGCTCGCGCGCCGAGTTCGACGTTGAGTGGGAGGACCAGCTGGAGTTCTGGGACATGTACGAGATGGCTGGCGAGGAGCTGAAGCGCCGATACGACGCCCTCGGCATGCGCATGCAATACTGCCGCTACTACGCCAAAGGCGGCGTCCGCTTCACCCCCGCCGGCGGCGAGACCCGCGAAGCCAAAGGCGACATGATCTACGAGTACGCCTACATGGGCATGCCCGACCCCGCCGCACATGTTTAACAAATAAAAGATAACAATCAAGGAAGCAAACAAAATTCAAGGGGAGGCCAAGAGCCTCCCTCGTTTTAGACAACGGAATAGAACTCACTTATTGCGAGCGTGGTCAGCAAAACGAAGAAGTGATGCTTTTTGGTGGTTTCTTCTTCTTTACATTTATGCCCATTGTGGAAAAGTTGGCTGAACGCTACCATGTTTAGTTGCGGCCTGTGTGCCAAGAAATGTCCCGTGCAGGCTATCGAGATGCAGGAAAAGGAAAAGACCGAGACCAACAAACTCGGCAAGAACCCTGTCTGGACGGCAGAGCGTTGCGCACTGTGTCTCGGCTGCCTCCACCGCTGCCCGAAGTTCGCCATCAACTACAACAACAAAACGCAGGCTCACGGGCAATACCAGCATAGCAAGTATTACAAGAAACAATAATACAAGGCACTTCTTCTGCCGCTGGCTCGGAAAACACATCAAATAGTAACTTTCGAAAACCTTTCGCCGACGAAACCGTTGCTGACCTCACCGCTTATCAGGTCGAAATGTTTGAATACAGGCGGAGTCGGCGAAAGGTTTTCCAAATAGGGAATACAAAGAAAAACGCCCAAAAATCCGCCCCAACCTACCATAACTCTTCTTTCGGGGAAAAAGTCCCGCGATTTACCGCACCAATAAGCCCGCGAACGTAGAGAGCACCTTATTAAAGGGGGAAAGAGAAAAATCAGTCAATCAAAAAAGAAACTACAGAAAATGTTTATAGAGCCACCATGCAAGGCGGAGAAGGAGAGCCATGAGGACAAGGATCGCGAAGGCTGTGCAGTACTTGTAAAAGGACGGGACATAACGGACAGGGATGGTTTCTGTGCGGGTTGATTCCAAATGGATAGTGTCGGTGCGAATGACCTCTTTCTCGCGCCAACGCGTGAGCAAAACAAATCCGAAAACGATAACCATGACCAGCGTGGTGGTATTCGCTAATAATGTTTCTAATAAGTGATACATACTATGTTATGATTGATTTTTCTTTCTGAATACTACATGTTCGTTCAAGACGAAGTTCGCGATGCCGGAAACGCAGAGGGCGAGGATATTGCAAATCAGTACATCCCATCCTCCGGAGAAGCGTTCAATCAGCAGCAGCGCACCCATCTTTATCAGGAATGTGCCGGTACAGGAGAGGTTGTAGCCCGCGTAATGGCGGAAAAACGAGCGGAGCGTGTGCGCAGAAATACGGTCGCGCCATACGGAGTAGTACGCAAACGCGAAATTGGTCAGTAGGGCACACTCAAAGGAGATGAACGGCGAAAGCAGGTACTCGCCCCAGTAATAGCCTTTGAACAAATAGTGCGAACAGAGCCACAGCACGCACATGTCCACCGCCGTTCCTGCCAGCGTGGAGAGCAAAAAGCGGAGATACCGTATTGCTATGCCTTTATACCTGTCCATTTTTCGGATGCTTGGGTAGCGGGTCTTGTTTGGCGAACCAGTGCAGATCCTTGAAGAAACTGACGAAATAGAAGACACAGAGAATAGCCAGAATGCCTATGCCGATAATATCCAACGTACTTCGCCGAAATAAGAGAACGAACCATGGTATGCGGTGAGCGCAGGCACGTACATCAGCAGGATATTGGCAATAATGATGATGAGGCGGAACTCCGTCGGTCCCATTTTGCCGTACGTCAGTTTGAACTCGCTTTTGAGGTGGGCATTGATGCTGACATAGACCGTGAGCGCCAGATAAGCGGCATAACAGAGAGCCGCCACGCCCATATTCATCAACGGCGAGAGACCCGCTCCGATAAACATAAACGCCTCGGTCACCGTGTCGATGTTATGGTCGAGGTAATAACCGTAGAGCGGCCGCTGGGTGTTGCGCACACGGGCGATAGTGCCGTCCAGCGAATCGCCGAACCAGTTGATGACCAAGCCCAAGCAGGACAGCCATAGCCAATAAATGCTGTAGTGCGTGAGGAAGAACCCGAGGCCGCAGAATGCTGAGCCGAAGAGCCCGAACCATGTCAGCATGTCGCTGGTGACCCATTGGGGCATACGCGATGCCATCCATACGAGTGCTTTTTTCTCCACCCCGTTCAGCAGCGAGGTCTGAATACGTGTTGATTGTTTGATTTCCATATTGTAGTCTGTTTTTATATTACACTATCGGTGCCAAGTGGCGCATGAGGCGTTGCCACGGCGTGGGATGCGCTTCTGCTGCTATGACCAAACGGCAGATGGGGAGGTCATTCTCGAAGATCTGTTTCTGCTGCAACGCCACCGCACGGTCATAGAAGAAGGTGTTAATCTCGTAGTCAATGCCGAAGCTGCGGAAATCGAGGTTCGCCGACCCGACGCACGAGAGGTAATCGTCACATACGATGGTCTTGCTGTGCATGAACTCGCCCGAGCGGACATAGAGCTGCACACCCGCTTCCGTTAGTTCGGCGTAATAACTCTTGTTAATAGGACGCATGATTGCCGTGTCGCAATGTTCGGGCACCATAACCCGCACATCCACACCGCGTTGCGCCGCATTGCGCATGGCACTGATGAGCGACGGCGGCGGTGCAATATACGGACTTTGGAACCAGACGTATTTCTGCGCATGGTTCAGAATCCATTCATAGGCTGTCAGCAGCACCGGCTCGGGCGAGGTCGGGTCATCCGGCGTGACCTGCGTTAGCGTGCCCAAAGACTGACCGCAGGAGGGCTTATCCAAATGGAAGAAGAAATTGACTAAGGCATAATTGAGTTGCCCTCCTGCGGCGAGCCATGTGTCTAAAAACGCATATTGCAGCGAAGCCACCGCCTCGCCCGTGAGACGCAGGTGCGTGTCGCGCCACTGATAGAAATAATGGTCGTTGATATTCATGCCACCGGTGTAGCCGATCCGGTTGTCAATGACCACTATCTTCCGGTGGTCACGGTAGCTGAGCGTCATCAGAAAACGCAGCAGCGAGAACCGCGAATCGGAGAAATTGACTACCTCCACACCAGCCTTGCGCATGGAGCGGAAATAGAGGTTCGGAATAGGCCAATTGGCGATGTTCTCGTTGATGAACCGCACTTTGACACCCTGCTGCGCTTTCGCCATCAGAAGCCGCCTGATCCGCCGGCTGCTCTTGTCGATGCCGAAATGGTAGTATTCCATGTGGATGGACTCTTTGGCGTTCAGGATGTCGCCTATGAGCAGGTCATGTTTACGCCTGCCGGAAGTGATGATCTCCACCTCGGAAGCGGCAACACTCGGTCTCCCATCCTTGGCAAGCAGCATGGCCAACGGACGAAAACGCTGCTCTATGCGCATCGTGAGGCTGTTGGAGAACAGCAGCCGTTGCAGCGCTTCGGTGTCCTCTGCCTGCATCCTCGCGTGAAGCCGGCGGTGCTTGCGTTCATAGTTGCGGCTGCTGCGCCAATTGATACCGAACACCAGCCACAAGAGCACCGCTACGCCAAACAGCGTCAGTAATATGATAATTAGCGGATGCATCAGTCGATTTTACTCTTGTTGGATGCAAGGAGCGGCGAGATGAACTGCTCCAAGTCTATCGCATCATAGAATACGGGCATTGGATAGAAATGCAGCGCTTCATCCAGAGTATCGTCAATGATATCCGGAATATCCTGCGGATGCATTTGTTCGATGCTGTCCGGCAACTCGAACAGGATGCGCTGCTGATCTATCCAACTGATAAAAAGCCGTGTAGTGCGCTCGTCCGGCAGGTCGATAGCCACTATACCTGTCTGGCGAGCCAGCGAAGCAATTTTCTGCTCCACCTTCGCACCGTACGACTTTAATATCTCCGGCAAAACGATAGCCTCTGCGACGCCCGCCGGAATAAAATAATTGCTATGGATTGCATAACCGATAGCCTGTGCATAGCCTCCGTAGCCCCGTTCGGAGAGACGCTCCACCTGCTCAACAGCT
>CAJODA010000036.1 GCA_905233745.1 uncultured Bacteroidales bacterium | reverse complement strand
TCGTGGAAAGACCGTGGCGGTATGGGCGGCTGGGAGGATTTTCTGAAAGGTCTCAGCACGCAGACGGAAGATGTTCAGGAAAGTAAACAACTTGAGGCAGAAGGTTTAGTGTCTGCTCAGGATCAAAATTGTGAGTGCAAGATTGAGATTCCGGAGGATTTGGAGTTTTTCATTTTGGAGAATCGCTATATCTTCTTCAAGCAGAACGAACAGGCTTTTCTGGTAGATGCTTTGAATGCGCGGGAACGTATTTTGTACGACCGCTATATTTCAGCCTTGGAGAATACGCCGCTGAGGGTGCAGCAGAGCCTTTTCCCCGACACCATCACGCTTACGCCGGCTTTGGCCGACTTGGCCGATTCCATGAAAGAGGACTTCCTCAAACTCGGCTATGAATTGGAAAAGATAGACAATACTCATTTCGCCGTTAACGGCACGCCCAATGACGGCGAGGAAGGTGATGTGCAGTCGCTGATTGAAAATGCGCTGGAATCCTTCAAGACCAATCAATTCCTGTACCGAGCGGACAAAAACCGCAATATGGCCATCTGCATGGCGCGGCAGAACCGGAGTCGCTATGCGATGCCGAAAAGTGCGCTTGAAGTGAGAGGTTTTCTGCAAGAGCTGTTCCAGTGCGCCTGTCCGGCTACTTCGCCCTCGGAGAAAAGCATTCTGCATGTGATTGGCGGTGACGAGTTAAAACGCTATTTTGAATAATGGGATGAATCGCATTGAGATAGATAACATTACTTTTGGCTATGATAAGACGCCGTTGTTTCAGAACCTCTCGGCTGAGGTCGCGGATGCGGAGTTTTGTGCGCTGATGGGGCCGAATGGCTCAGGGAAAACCACACTGTTGAAGTGTATCTGTGGTCTTCTCCCTATTACCGCCGGTGAAATTAGGGTTAATGGTAAACCCATAACAGCCTATCAGACGATGGAACTGGCCAAGTTGATTTCGTATGTGCCTCAGCGACAGGACAATGTGTTTGATATTTCCGTCTATGACCTGGTGATGATGGGGTTGTATCCCTATCAGAAGAAGTGGCAGTTGCCCACGGTGGAGGATGATGCGGTGGTGTGCGAGATGCTGGAAAGGTGCAATCTCACGCATTTGCGCGGGCGTCTCTTGCGCGAGCTGAGTGGGGGAGAGCTGCAGCGGTCGCTTATCGCGCGCGCCATGGCGCAGCAGACGCCCATCATGTTGTTGGACGAGCCCTTGTCCAATCTGGATGTGTCGCACCGCTACGAGATTATGGACATTTTGGCAAATCTGAACCGCCAGGGCGTGATGGTCATCATCATCATGCACGACTTTCCGATAGCGTTGGAGTATGTTACGCACGCGCTGTTGGTGAAGCACGGCAATGTGGTGCAGCATGATGTCAAGGATGCGGTGCTCACGCCGGAGAATATCCGGAACTGTTTCAATTTGGGTGAAGGGTTTGAGGTATTAGCGAACGGGCATATTTCCAAAAGAAGAAAATAAATACTTATAAAACAATTGTTTGCAAAAACTTGCCGGCGTAGAAAGGACTGAAAAGGAAAAAATAGTATTTTTGCGCCCTGTTCTGGAGAGATGGCAGAGCGGTCGAATGCGGCGGTCTTGAAAACCGTTGAGGGTCACACCTCCGGGGGTTCGAATCCCTCTCTCTCCGCTAAGGAAAAGGCAATGCGTAGCGTTGCCTTTTTTTGTGAGCTGGAATTCAGTGACAGCATGCGGGCACAAGGATGTGATAGGAAAGAATCCTTGGCTCATCGTCTGATGAAACGTTTTGTAACCGCGCCGTGATCTGTAACCACACGCATTAGGTACATTCCAGGAGCCAGATGGGAAACATTGACACGCATGGGGTTCACTCTAGCATCCGTTTGCAAAAGCATTTTTCCATAAATATCGTAAACTTCAATGTGGGATATGTCTGTTCCGTTTTCCGCCAACACCTCTACATAGTGTGTTGAAGGATTAGGGTAAATGTATAACGAGCGATCGAGGTGATAATTGGTGACGCTCACGGTATCGTTGTTGCCCCTGATGGTGATATTGTCAATGGCGGCAGGCGGCTGTGTGGCGTCATAGGCGTTGTTTAGCCATAAGATGTACAACCTTTGCACTCCAAAATGTGTTGAATCCAGTAAGAACGAGTAATGCTGCCATTCTGCAATATTATGTAAACTGCCACCCAGCAGTTCGGCGCCTTCAGGCGTAAAATGCTCAAACATCGGTTCCGGTTCGCCAAGAAACACTTTGGCATAATGGTAATTGCTGCCATTCCCCTTGAAATCGAACGACACTTCATATCCATCGTTACTTGGGGCGAAATAGATGTCTCGATAAGCCCAATCCACTGAGATATCGGTATTCGTATATGCATTTGTGATTCCGTTATCGGAGGAGACATACAGAGCGGATTCGCCTGAATGGTGCGCCGCCGTACCCACTACCCATTCGTTTTCACCGCGCCAGTGCACATGCGACCAAGAGGCATTTTCCTCAGCCTGTTCGAAACCACACGTGTAAGGAAGTATGGCAGGTGTTGCCTGTGGGGTAGCGAAGAAGGCGCTGTTGCTCCATAAACTATGGTCAGAACCCGAACAATTGGCACGCACCATCCAGCAATAGCGGCTGTCCGGCTGCAGACCTGTGATTTGCAATGTTGTATTTGTAGTGGTTATTTCGTTGAAAACGCTGTCGTTCAAGATTCTGTAGGAAACTGTGTAATTCATCGGCTGAGCATAGGCGTTGCCAGGCTCCCACGACAATGTGGCGGTGGTTGCGGTAATCAGACTCTTTGCCAGATTCTTGGGTATGGCACAATCCGACACTTGCGCGACGATGTTGTCGAACATCGCCCCTGGATTCAGACCCAACGAGCCGTCACAACTCCACAGGATGTATAGTCGCTGGAGACCTCTATGAGCAGAATCCACATCAAAACTGAAGTGGGTCCAGACCGGGACCATACAGAGGTCACCTCCGATTTGCTCAGCTCCAGAAGGTGTGGCATTAGCAATGGGCGTTGCCGGCGGCCCGAGATAGACTCTCGCGAAGTCCACATCATTCTGTCCCAATCCTTTGTAGTCGAACGAAATCTGATACTTATGGCCATTGCCAATCAAGCAGATGTCGCGATATGCCCACAAATTGGCGGAAGCGTAATAGTTGTAATTACCGGCACCAAACGATGAGGCGACATGCAGCGAGTTGTTACCGTTGTCCGCGAGCGCTTCGCCTATAGCCCAATAGTTCCAATCGCTAGAGACATCGTACGTCCAATGGGCAATTTCGACTGTATCCTCATAATCACAGAAATAGGGAAGCAGCGGCATTGTGTTAAACGGGCACTCCGAGCTCCACTCCCCATAACTGCCGTCACACAGGGCACGAACTTTCCAGAAATAAGGGACGTCAGGTTGGAGATTTGCAATCAGCAAAGTGGTGTCTTGGACACTCAATTCAATGAAAGAGTTACTGGTCTGTATTCTGTAGGCCACCTGATAGACCGAGGCGCCAACTCCGTTCCAGGTGATTCGGGCTGCATTGGGAGCTGTAAGCGTAGTGGCAAGCATAGTCGGAGGCGAACAGGAGGATGATGCCTTCACCGAAAGGTTGTCCACTGCCCCGGCCTTGTTTGCTAACGCTCCATACGCTCTCTTGAAAAAAAGACGACAATAGCCGGCAAATGAAGAATCGATGGAGAAAAGATGATGCTGCCATTGGTCGGATGAGGGTATTAAGGCGACAGACACCGGATTCGGGGTCGGATTACCCATCGATTGCAACAGAACCTCAGAACCCATACCTAAATAATCGAACATAATTTGGTATTCTGCTGCCCCAGGCACGAAATAAATATCCCTATAGACGCCAATGGTGTCGTGAACATACTGTGACGTACTGGCGTTGGTAACACCATTGTCGTTGGTGATAAACAGAGAATGGGCACTGAAACAACCTACCGCATTGCCAATAAGCCAAGTGTCCGAATAGCTGGAAGAAGAGGAGACATACCAACCTCCCCAATCTGCTTCATCTTCAAAGTCGGTGTAATAAGGGGTGCAGGCAAATGTATAGAACGTGGCCTCGTCACTCCAGGCGCTCAATTCCCCGTTGGATGCCACAGCCCGCACTTTCCAGTGATAACAGGAGGCAGAGGCCAGCCCGTTTGCCTGCCACACAGTATCTGTCAATGTAATGACGGTATAGGCGGTGTCGTGCGTTTGCCGATAGGCCAGCTGGTAGGAGGAAGAGGTATGTCGGTTGCCGGACGCCCAAGTCAAAAGAGCGGAGTTGTGGTTGATATTCGAGACAGTCAAGGCGAACGGCCGCCCGAACACTACGCCTGTAAACGTGATGTTATCCACTACACAGGATTTCTTAGGCACGTTGTAACCCTGCTTCAACCATTCGAAAACGAGCCGCTGTACGCCATTGTACGTCCGGTTGGCCACCACACTGAGATGATGCCACATCGTGTCGGTGAAGCGAATTTCCTTGACCAAATTCCCTGCCGACGGGATAACAAAGGCTGGCGATTCGGGAGACATCAAATAGATCGAGATATCTGTCTGCATCGAGGTGTCAAAGGTTTTGAAGTCGAATTCCATCACATACTCCGAATAGGATGGGTCGAACTGGAAATCCCGATAAAAATAGGCTTTGGCATAATAAGGATTGCCGGTGTTATAGGTCACCCCGTTGTCCAGTGAGATGTAACTGGCGTACTGACCGCTATGTTGCACGGCAGTCCCGATGCACTATTTGTGCTGTGATGCAGTGGCATAGCTGCCCCACAACGTATTTTCCAATGAATCTTCAAAATCGCAGGTATAGGGCATCGTACCAATCATCTCGAAGGTCCTGAAATACTGTTCCTCAATCCATTCGCTGTGTGACTCGCCAAAGCAGTTGGACCTCACCGTCCAACTGTAGTCGGTCAGTGGCAACAGCCCCGTGATGGTAATTGATGTGTCAGATGTATTCAAGAGTGTATATGCCGTATCCGATATAGCTTTGTAAGCAACGGTGTAGGATTCCGGAGTCCCAATGGTGCAGTTTCTCCACGAAAGTTGTGCAGTGGTGTCGGCAGCGACAGCGAGCGGCTGAAGCGGACTGGAACAATTCGTGCCCGATATGGCAATGTTGTCAATGGCGATGGGCGGGGCGTAAACAGTACCCAAAGGATGGGTTTGCCAGAGAAAGAAGATCCTCTTGTGCCCGGCAAAAGAGCTGTCAAGGGTATAATGGAAATGCTTCCATACAGAGGTGTTATAGCCCCCCGAAGGACCTATCACATTCTCTATCTGCACCAAGGAATCCGCAAAGACACTGTCGGTTGGTAAAACGGGCGCACCCACAAACAATTGGGCGCAAGCATAGTATGGGCGACCGTAAACCTTGGCATCAAACGTAAACTCGTAACCGGAATATTGCGGATCGAAATAGATATCCCGATATGCCCATACTTGTGCTTCTGACAAGTTGTTGTAACTGTTGTTTGTGCCGTTGGCGCTTGTCGTAATATACAATGAAGTGTTGGCGCTGTTATAGGTGTTATGGCCTATAAACCAACGGCTTTGGTTGTATCCGGTAACGTCAGACAGTGTCCACGCCATATTCTCCGCAAGACTCTCGAAATCACAAGTATAAGGAAGTGGATGCACCCATCGCAACCCTGTCTGGAAAGTGTCCACAGTGCTCCAATCAGTGGAATCGGAATAGTCGTAAAGCGCTTTTACACGCCAGAAGTAGTTAGTGTAGGGGGACAATCCCGTAACTGTCAACGCATTCGTGTCATTCACGTTGATTATCGTGTAATTGTTGTCTTCTGCCCTCTTGTAACCTACCACATAACCCATTGGGGAGTCCACGCAATGGTGCTGCCAAGAAAGCACAGCCGATGAGTCGGTGATGTTCAGCGCTGTCAGCAAGTGCGGCGGCAGACAGTTGACGCCTGTGATGGAAATGTCATCAATGGAGGCTCCTGAAGTGCCATTGTTATTGACCGTGTAATATCTGAGATAGAGACGATAGGTGCCTGGAGTATCTACACTGAAGGAGTAACTATGGTCCATCCAGATACTGTCTTGAGGCAAGGACTGGTTTGCACTTAAGCGTATGGCACCTGCGGGGACCAGCACTAGATCTGCCCAAGTGTTGAATGGGGAATCGTCAGGCGGACCAATAAACGCTGTATAATGTTCATACCCGCGATGCTTGAAAGTGATGTTATATTGGGGGTACAGCGGGTCCAGATCGAAATCACGATAAGCATAGACTGGATCATACAAGTTAAACCCATTGTTGAGATTCGTGACACCGTTATCGTGAGTCACATATATGGAGTGAGAGCCGCTATATGAAACGTACGATCCTATATGCCATTTGTCATTCCATACATTCACATTAACCGGTGTGTTCCATAGTGCATTCTCCACAGTATCTTCAAAGTCGCAGTAATACGGGACAACAGCTTTAATCCGCAATGTGGTGAAGGATCTCTCCAGACTCCACTCACTGAACACGGAATCCGTACACATTGCCCGTACTTTCCAATAATAGGAAGTGAAGGGGGAAAGTCCCGACACTACAAGGGATGTGTCGCTCACCACAGTCTCCGTGTAAGTGCTGTCGGAGGCGTTTCGGTAGGCCACCACATAATTATCGGCGACACCGAGGGTGCCCGGCCTCCAGGAAAGGATGGCTGATCCGGGAGTGATGCCAGAGACGGCCAGCATCTCGGGATAGGAACAGGTTTCGCTCTGGCAGGTGAATGTCAGCTTGGGGAGGGAATTCGCCCGATATGGCAAGATGTCAGATCCCACCTGGTTGATGGACAAGAAGCTTGATTGGTTTTGTCCGTAGAACCGCGTCATAGCAGTGATATACTTGTCCTGCAACGCAGTAAGCATAGATGCCGGATATATGGACTGTGAATGTTGGGTTGTTGTCCAGTGGTAGGCCGATACTGGAAAATAAAATTCTTGGATTGTGTCGTCGGCCACCGTGATTTCTTGTGCGTCAACACTGTGACAGCAAAATAAACCGATAGACATACAAGTAACAACCAAAAAAAAACGAAAGTTGGACATTATTGAGGAGTTTTTGTTTTTACCTGTTTTTACCGTTCCCGTTCCATATTTTCAAACCATATGAGGTCCGTTAAAAACAATCTGATAATATGACGATGCAAACATACAAAATTATTATATATGTTTGCACCCGAAACGATTTGTCACAAGAAAAGGCAAATCATGGTCGTCCTATTCAACAAACCATACGACGTGCTGATCCAGTTTACTCCCGAGGGCGGGCATCGTGCTCTCGACGAGTTTGGTTCCCCGACACTACGTTTTATTCGTGTCCAGATCGGCAATCTTAGTCTGGGGTCACTCCAGCCGGGGGAATGGAGGATTGTATAATAGTGACTTAGAGCCACATATTTTACGGATGAATAATAAACTGGAAATGTTAACAGATGTTAAGATTTTATGTATTTTTGCGCCCCGAAAAAAAATGATAGAATCAAAGCTATGCAAGAGAACAACTATTTCCCATCTATGCTTCCTGCCGAGGAGCTCGCGCAGGTGAAGTACATTCCCACTCTCCCCGAATTTGTAACTTGGATCGAACAGAAATGGTCAGATCTTCCCTGTCTTTCCGACACGGTGAACACCTATACTTACCGCCAGGTCTGCGACCGCGTGGCACGCAAACGCGCCCTTCTCAACAGCTTTGGGCTGCAAAAAGGCGACAAAGTGGCCATCTTGGATAATTCCACCACCGATGCTGTGGAGATGTTTCTCGCCGTCACTTCGGCAGGTTATGTCGCCATCAACCTGCCGGCGATGTTGCCAGCACAGGCTATTATGGGCTGTTGCATGAAGTTCGCTGTCAAGGTGCTGGCTGTTGGAAAATCTTTTATGGACGCCGTGAATGGTGCTCCTTGCAAGGTTATCGCCATCACGGATTGCGCCGACCAAACCGCTCCGGTCGCCACAGTCGATAAGAACGACCCCGCCGCCATATTCTTCACGGGCGGCACGACGGGCGCACCCAAAGGCGCTATCCTGCCTCACCGTGCCTTGATGCGCGGTGCCTTGAATGGCGTTTACGCCCCAGGACACCAGCTTGGTTGTCACCGCTACGCTTGCGTGTTGCCTCTTAGTCATGTTTTTGGCTTGATCTACAGTACTTTGTCTGTCCTCTATAAAGGTGCCGCCTGGTATTCAGTCGGCAACACCAAAGATACTATCGGCAAGATTCCCGTCATCAAACCCACTATGATGGTGGCCGTGCCAGGCATTTGCGAAATCCTGCTGGGTCTCGTCAAGATGTACGGCAAGCCCTTCCTCGGTGGCGAGCTGAAGGTCATCATCTCAGGCGCTGCCAACGTGCCCCCGAAACTCATCGCTGAATTCGACGAACTGGGCATCAACCTCTTCGGCGGTTACGGCATGACCGAAGGTGCCAACCTCACAACTGGCAACGTTGACGTGAAAACCAGACCCACTTCTGTAGGCAAACTCTATCCTGAGCAGGAAGCCAAGGTTGTGGATGGCGAACTGTGGTTCCGCGGCGACAACGTGTTCCTCGGCTATTATGGCGAACCTGAAAAGACCGCCGAGACCCTCACACCCGACGGCTGGGTCAAAACCGGAGACCTTGTCCGCTTTGACGAAGACGGCTTCATGTACATCATGGGCCGCATCAAAAACCTCATCATCCTCTCCAACGGCGAAAACATCAGCCCTGAAAGTATCGAGGAGCCTTTCTACAAAGACCCCAAACTGCGCGACTGCCTTGTCAAGGAAGACGAAATGGATGGCCGTCAAGTGATTGCCATCGAAATCCTCCCGCGCATAGACGACTTCGGCAACGCTCCATGGGAGGAAGTGGAAGCTTACTTCAAGGAGCTCGTCGGCAAGGTCAACGCCACGTTGCCCAGCACTCACCAAGTTAGTAAAATTACTGTGCGTAAGGAAGATTTCAAGCGTACAGGTGCTCTGAAAGTATCACGTAATCAATAAAACATGGAAAGAGAAACTATTCTTAACGAATTAAAAGAGATTCTGATTCTGATCAAACCCTCCATGGACTTGTCTGCCGTGACCGAAGATTCACAGCTCGTCCGTGATGTCGGCCTGGACTCCCTCACCATCCTGCTCCTCAGCCTCGCCGTTGAGAACAAGTTCGGATTCAAGTTTGAAGGCACGCCCAAGTTTGAAACGGTGGGCGAAGTGATTGACTATGTGAGTGTACACGCAACAAAATAGCGTTCATTATTTTACATTTATGAATATTAGAATCGTCAAGGTGGAAAGTCGCAAGCAGCTGAAGCAGTTTGTGACTTTTCCCCTTCATCTTTATAAAAACTGCGATAATTGGGTGCCGGCTCTGGAAGGCGACGAGTATGACACTTTCAATCCCAGGAAAAACGGCGCCTACGATTTTTGCGAAGCTGACTGTTTTTTAGCCTTTCGCGGCGATGAGGTTGTAGGACGCGTGGCTGCCATCATCAACCACAAGGCCGACGACGAACAGAAGCTCGTCCGCTTCGGCTGGCTCGACTTCATCGAAGACGAGGAGGTGCTCAAGTCCCTGATCGACACTGTCGCCGAATGGGGGAAACAGCGCGGACGCACCTCCATGAGAGGTCCGTGGGGCTTCACCGACATGGACAAAGAAGGCTTGTTAGTGGAGGGTTTCGAACATCTGAGTCCCTTTACCTGTCTTTATAACTTCCCCTATTACGGCCCCATGCTGGAAAAACTCGGCTTTACCAAAGATGTGGACTGGACCCAGCGGACGTTGGAGGTGAGCCCCAAGCTGCCGTCCATGTTCCAATTCGCCCACCTGATTGAAGAGAGATCCAATGTGCATGTGGTCATCCCCACAAGCATGAGCGACATGTGCAAGCGCTATGGCATGGAGATTTTCCACATGTATAACGAGGCTTTTGCTCCGCTGCACGGTTTCTCTCCCCTGACCGACAAACAGATAGCGGCCTATTTGAAGACGTACGTGCCTATCTTGGACAAGGACTTTGTAGCGGTGGCTGTCAACGACCAAGACAAGCCGATCGGCTTCCTGTTCTGTGTGCCTTCGCTCTCCAAAGCGGTGAAGAAGTCCAACGGACGGCTGTTCCCTTTCGGCTTCATCCGCATCATGAAGGCGCTGAAGAAAAACGACACTTTGGAGGCGCTTATTATGGGGGTGATGCCTGAGTATCAGCAATGTGGGATACCTGTTTTGCTGTTCAAGTATCTACACGAAAACTGTATCAAACGGGGCATCGACACCATCATCATGAACCCGCAACTGGAGGAAAACTACAAGGTACAGTCGTTGTTCGGGGAATACAAAACCACCCCGTTCATGCGAAGAAGGGCATATAAACGTCACGTGTAGAGACGCGCCAAAAAAAAATGTAGAGACGCGCCATGGCACGTCTCTACGATTATAGGATTTCCGCGTCCTGAAACGCTTTTGTGATTTTGTCAACGGCCTCATCCACTTGCTCGTAGGTGTGCGTGGCCATCAGGGCGAAGCGGATCAGCACGTCGTTTTCGGGCACTGCGGGTGCGATGACCGGGGTGACAAAGACGCCGTCCTCCAACAGGCGGGAGCAGAGCCAGAAGGCTTTCTCCGAATTCCGGACAAACAGCGGGATGATTGGCGTTTCGCTGCGGCCTGTGTCGAAGCCGCGCTCCTTGAACTGGTTGCGGGCGTAGTTGCTTATGTCCCACAGGTGTTGTATACGCTCTGGCTCGTCTAACATAATATCGATGGCCTTGCTGACTGCAGCCACGTTGGATGGTGGCATACTGGCGCTGAAAATCAGCGAGCGGGCATTGTGTTTCAGGTAATTGATGGTGTCAGCATCGGAAGCGATGAAGCCGCCCAACGAACCGAACGACTTTGAGAAGGTGCCCATGATGAGGTCCACCTTGTCGGTCAGACCGAAATGGTCGGCAGTGCCCCTGCCCTGATGTCCCAAGATGCCTATGGAGTGGGCATCGTCGAGCATGATATCCGCATCATATTTATCCGCCAGCGCCACCATTTCGGGCAGCGGAACGATGTCGCCTTCCATGGAGAAGACACCGTCGGACACAATCAGCTTGACAGATTCGGGTTCGCATTGTTGTAAGAGCTTCTCCAAACTCTCCATGTCGTTGTGGGCGTATTTCAGCGACCTGCCGAATGCCAAGCGGCTGCCTTCAATGATGGAGGCGTGGTTGAGCTTGTCGAGCAGCAGGTAATCGTTGCGGCCGCACAGGGCGGAAACAACGCCGAGATTGACCTGAAATCCCGTGCTGAAGCACAGTGCTCCCTCCTTGCCCACCAATTTGGCGAGTTTTTCTTCCAACTCCACGTGGATGTCGAGTGTCCCATTGAGGAAACGCGATCCGGAGCAACTCGTGCCGTATTTGTCAATGGCGGCTTTGGCAGCCTCTTTCAGTCGCGGGTCATTGGAGAGACCCAAATAGCTGTTTGAGCTGAACATCAGCACATCCTTGCCGTCAATCTTCACCACAGTACTCTGTTCCGACTCAATAGCCTTATAATATGGATAGATTCCCTTTGCTTTTGCAATTTGCGGTGCCCTGTATTGTGCACATTTGTTTTGTAAAGGATGATTTCTCATATTTAATAATATTTTTTTGCAAACTTAACCAACAAATTATGAATAATCAAAAACAACGAACCGGAATAATGATTCCCATATCTCTCTGATTTTAAGTTTCTTTAACACTTATAAAGTGCATCAAATCAATCATTTTGAAAAGCGGCAAAGATACATAAAATTTATGTACTTTTGCCGCCGCTAAAATTGCAGGCTTTTTCTCTAAATGATTATAAAGATTTGATATGTTTTTTGTAAGAATTTTCCGCTTCTTCACTCTGCATAAGTTCCTTTTATATACACTTTTAGTTTTAAGCAGTGTCGTTTTTGCCTTTTTTGCGGCGAAAGTGCATTTTGAGGAGGATTTGATGAAACTTCTGCCGAAATCCGGTGAGTCGGAAAGCGGACTGGTCTTCGGCAACATCAAGGTTAAAGACAAGCTTTTCATGCAAATGACCGGGGCAGCACCCGAGGTGCTGGTCGGTTATGTCGATGAGCTGATGGACTCCATCCTCACCAACGACGAGGGCATTGCCAACACGCTTTACCGTCTGGAGCCCGATATGGCCCTCAACGCACTCGATTATGCCATGATGCACGTGCCGTCGTTCGTGGACACGACCCTGTACGCCCGCTTCGACTCTGCCATTGCCCACGCCGACGAAACCATGGCCCGCAATTACGAGCTGATCATGAACGACGAGACCGGCATGGCTTCGGAGTTGGTCTCCACCGACCCATTGGGGCTGCGTGAGTGCCTGATGCCCGACATCTCCGGAGGCATGGGCTTCACCCTCATTGACGGACATCTGTTCTGCCCCGACAGCACTGTGGCACTGATTTTCATCGCCCCTGATTTCCAAACCTTCAATTCCAAAGAAGGCGGGAAACTGATTAACCATCTCCGCGACTGCATCCGGCAATTCAACAAAACTCATCCGGAGGTGGAGGTGTTGATGCATGGCGCTGTGGTGGAGTCCGCCGACAATGCCAGTACCATAAAACGCGACATTGCCATCACTATAGGTATTTCTTTAGTGCTAATTCTCATATATTTATGTCTCAGTTTCAAGAGCTATAACATCATCTGGCAGAATGTGCTGCCAATCCTTTACGGAACCCTTTTCGCATTGGCTTGCATGTACTGGATTAAGGGTGGCATGTCACTGATGGCCTTGGGTGTGGGTGCCGTGATTTTGGGCGTTGCACTCAGTTATTGTCTGCATGTAATTGTACATCAGCGGTTTGTGGGAGATGTGGAGCAGATGCTGAAGGATGAGGCTGTTCCCGTTTGCCTCGGCTGCCTCACCACTGTCGGTGCATTCCTCGGTCTGATGTTCACCGAAAGCGAACTGTTGAAGGATTTCGGACTGTTCGCTACCTTCGTGCTCCTAGGCAGCACTTTCTTTGCATTAATCTTCCTGCCCCATTTCCTGAATGTGAAAGATGCCAAACACAGCAAAAAAGCGTTCAAATTAATCGACAAGATCAATAATTATCCGTACGATCGTAACCCTGTTATTATCATAGTATTATGCATCGTTATCCTGATTGGATTCATCTTTTCCGACAGGGTACAGTTCGACAATGACCTGAAACATATCGGTTATGAGAGCGAGGCTTTCCAGAAGTCCAGGGATCTGTATGAGGAGAAGAACGACCAAGGCGGTATGCAGCGGTATTACGCGGTCACCGCTGCTGATCTGGACGAAGCATTGGATGCCAACATGGTGCTTGCCACCACGTTGGATTCATTGCGCAGGGCTGGCGGCATTTTCGCTTACACACCGGTGGCGTCGCTGTTGTTTCAATCGCAAGCTGAGCAGGAACAACGCATTGCCGCATGGCAGCATTATTGGACCCCCGAAAAAGTGGCACAGGCAATGGCTGCCGTGAAGTCTGCCGCATCTAAAAACGACCTCTCCCCCGACATTTTTGTGCCGTTCCAGGCCATGATTGAGGCGGAATACGACCCCGGCAACCTCTATGAGTCGAGCATTGTCCCCGATGGCTTGCTCTGCAACTTTATCGAGGAGACAGACGGTAAATTTTTGATTTTCAGCGCTCCGAAGTTTTCCAAGGAGAAAATGAAAGAGGTTGACGACCTTGTCGCCGCGAAACCGCACGCCGTGGTGGTGGACCCCTTGTACTACACGGGAGGCATGATCTCCCTGATACACAAAGATTTCAATTTGGCATTACTCATTTCGTCTATCTTTGTGTTTGTGGTATTGCTGATCTCCTTCCGGGACATTTTCATATCGCTCCTCGCCTTCATGCCGATGTTCCTGAGTTGGTATGTGGTGCAAGGTTGGATGGCCATTCTCGGGCTTTCGTTCAATATGATCAACATCGTGATTTCCACTTTTATCTTCGGTATCGGTGTGGATTACAGCATTTTTGTCATGAAAGGGCTCATTGAGAGGCAATGTCAGGAGGAGAGTCGTCTGTTAGAGTATCATAAAGTGGCCATTTTCTTTTCTGCTTTGGTGTTGATTGTCGTGATGGGGGCGATGTTGTTCGCCAAGCATCCGACCATTGTCTCCATCGGCGGATGCGCGTTGATGGGTATGATCTCCACCATTCTGATCACCTACACGCTGCAGCCGTTGTTTTTCCGCTGGCTGATGAAATGGCCGTATATGAAGCGGAGAGTGGAAAAAATTAAATAATACTGAAATATGAAAAATATACTGACAGTTGTCATTGTCATGCTGGCGTTTGCCGCATCCGCCCAGAAGGTGGAGGCCCGTTTCACCGAATCCAAATTCATCAAAGCTTCCGGCA
The DNA here is from genome assembly GCA_905233745.1 of uncultured Bacteroidales bacterium. GTDB lineage: Bacteria > Bacteroidota > Bacteroidia > Bacteroidales > WCHB1-69 > F23-D06. Next base: position 5,565 of record CAJODA010000036.1, on the reverse strand, counting down.
AGACCATCGAGGCTGAGGGCAACCTCAAGCTTTTCTCGACCGACAAGATGGAACTCCGGTACGCCAAGCCGGCCGGTGACTATTTCATCATTGACGGTAAGACAATGAGCTCTAATCTCAGAGGCAAAAAGTCGGTGGTGGATATTGAAAAGAACGCCCCTATGCGCACCTATCGCAACACCTTGATGAACTGTGTCAATGGCAATTGGAAACAAGCGGCCACCGACAATAACGCCGAGAGCTCCGTGGCCGAAAAAGGAGCCAACAAAGTGGTGACGTTGAGTGCGAAGAAGCCGGCCCCGCGCGGGTACTCCAAAATCATCATCACTTACCGTAAATCCGACAATATTCCGGTGGAATTGGTGTTTGAGGAGTTCAACGGCACTGTGACGACCTATAAGATTTCCAATATCGTTAAGAAATAGCCATTCGGGACGGTTGGCTATTGGCTCTTAAAAAAACTATCGTTTGTAACGAAAAAGTATCATTACGAAGAAAGGCTAAATGTTGGGAATTTTATGGTAATCCTGTTCAACAAACCTTACGGCGTGCTGAGTCAATTCACCCCCGAGGGTGGTCATCGTGCCCTCGACGAGTTCGGCTTTCCCCCTGGAGTCTATGCCGCCGGACGGCTGGACCACGACAGTGAGGGTGCTTTGCTGCTCACGGACGACGGCCGATTGGTCAAACGGTTGCTGGACCCGAAGAATGCCCATCCGCGCACCTATCTCGCCCAAGTGGATGGGGAGATTACCGATGAGGCTTTGCAAAAGCTAACAAAAGGTGTCATCATCAAAGGCTACCACACCCGCCCCTGCAAGGCCGAGCGGGCCCTCCCGCCCGAAAACCTCTGGGAGCGCGTGCCTCCTATCCGTTATCGTGCCAACATCCCTACCAGCTGGGTCCGCCTCACCCTCATCGAAGGCAAGAACCGCCAAGTGCGTCACATGACCGCTGCGGTGGGTTTCCCCACCTTGCGGCTCATCCGTGTCCAAATCGGCGATCTTGGTCTGGGCTCCCTCCAGCCGGGAGAGTGGAGGATTGTCGGGGAGAATCTGGCGCGCCTAGGATGAGTGTTATTTGCATGATAAGAAAAATTTTTTTTTCATGATGCAAATGATTTGCGTTTTTCAAATATATAATTATTTTTGCGGCGCGATTAGAGATTACTGATTTGCTGCATTATGAACAACCACCCACATGTTTTTTCTTGGCTCCTTGTGTGCATTTTGGGTGTTTTGCTGCCCTTAAGTTCATCTGATGTGCGGTATGATGCCCATCATTTTTCAAATGCTATGTTACAATCCCAAGCAAGTTCTGCTCGTTCATTTGAAAACACACATATAAATGGTGCATGCCCTTGCGGTTATGCGCCATTTCTTATTATCAACTCTAGAATAAAAATGATATAGCTTATGGATATAGCAAGTATTGTTATTGCGATTTTGACTTTAACGGCGGGCATTGGTGTTTTCTTGGTGGCTTGCCAGATGATGAGCAACAATTTGGAGTCGGTGGGAAGCCGGAGACTTAAGCAACTATTCGCCAAAACCGGGCGCAACAAATGGGTGGGCGTGGGTATCGGACTGGCGGGCACTGCCGCTATCCAGAGTAGCGGTGCGGTAACGGTGATGGTCATTGGTTTTGTCAATGTGGGTATTATGAGTCTGACCCAGGCCGCCACCATCATCTATGGCTCAAACATTGGTACAACGGTGACTGCCCAATTGGTTGCGCTTGGTATGTTTGGACGCAACAGCATATCCACTACCATCATTTTTGCCGCCTTTGCTGGCATAGGGGCCTTTATCTCGATGTTTGCCAAATATGACAAATGGAAACAGATTGGTGGTGTCCTGACCGGGTTTGGAATGTTGTTCGTTGGTTTGAGCATGATGGCTTCAGCGATGGAGGATTTTGCAGCGCTTCCAGAGGTGAGACAAATGCTTGCCACTGTGCGGAATGCCGTCCTGCTGGTTGTGGTCGGCGCTATACTGACCGCTATCATCCAGTCCTCTTCAGTGATGACATCCATCGCCATTACTATGGTGGTTTCAGGATTGGTCAGCCTAGATCAGGGCATATATCTGACAATGGGCTCTAATATCGGTTCGTGTGTGGTGGCTATGATTGCGGGTATGACTAGCGGTGTAAATGCCAAAAGAACCGCCTTGTTACATTTGATATTCAATGTGATGGGTGTTGTCATATTCTTGCTGTTGGCTTTGGTGCTGCGTCTGGTTACGGCTGGCTCTTGGGGTTTCGGCTCCATCTTCGAACATTGGTTTCCACGAGCTCCGCAATTGCAGTTAGCCATGTTCCACACTTTCTTCAACGTGTGCACGATGCTTGTGGCCATGCCACTCACCAATGTGTTGGTGAAAACGGCGTGCCGTCTTATTCCCGATCGCGAGCAGTACACCGAAGGACCTCGTCTCAAATTCCTTGACCCCTCCATGCTTAGTACTCCCGTTGTGGCTGTTCGACAGCTGAAAGCAGAGATGGAGAATATGGCTGAAATAGCCATGTCCAACTTCAGTCGTTCAATCCGTATTGTCACTACTCTGGATTACACCGAAATCGAAGTGTTTCGTGAAGCAGAGAAAGAACTCAACTTCCTAAACAAGGAACTCCTGCGCTACTCGGTACTGTTGTCGGAGAACAAGCTCAGTAGCTTTGACCAGCGTTATTTGAGCTCCGCCATCCGAACAGCCAGCGACCTTGAAAGGGTGGGCGACTATGCCGAGAATATTGTGGAGTATGCAGATTCACTGAAAGAGCAAGAATCCGCTTTCTCGAAAGAGGCCGTGGATGAGATTCTGAAAATGGAGCAGTTGGTGAATGCACTGTACCATGAGGTTATGACGGCATATCACAAAATTGACAGTAATGCGTTGCAGCGTGCCGAGGCTATCGAGGAGCAGATAGACAATTTTACAGAGGAGATGGAGCAACATCACATCTTGCGACTGACGGCTGGCACATGTAGCCCCTCTGTAGGTGCCGAGTACCTCTCCCTGGCGCAGAATTCCGAACGTGTCGCCGACCACTTTGTCAATGTCGCGCATTCAATCCTGCAATTGAAAAATGCAAATGAGTAGATTGCCGGCCGCTAAAACAACTACCGCACTCTGATTACCAATCACTGTTCACTTCCTGGTTTTTTTGCGTTGAAATTGAATCTGCTCAAATCTCCTAGCAGGGTTTTCGTATCTATGCCACATGAATCCGTTGACATGAAAAAAAAAACTGTTGCTCTTGTTTCTCGTTTCTCTCGGACTTGTTCTTGCCGCGCAAAATGCCCCGATGCCATTCGGGCCTACACCAACACCTGTTCAGGTGAAATGGCAGCGGATGTAAATGAACATGTTTTGCCACTTTGGACCGAATACCTTCACCGGACTGGAGTGGGACGAGGGAACGGAGACTGTCACCACCAAGAAAGTACGTGTCCACATTGACAGGAGCCGTGCCTGCATTGTGCTGAACCGGGTGGGGCTGTTCTTGGTAAAGATGCTTTTCGGAGAGCATTAATGATTGTGTCGTTTATTTCGTTATTTTTGCAGCTGAAAAAATAATAAAAAGTCAAAATTATGTAAAAAGAATTGATTACAATGCTTATGCTTTATGTGGCTAACATCGACGGTAATAATAAACAGGATGAGATCAATGTGATGTAGGAACGTTAGTTGCGATAGGTGTTAAAAAATCAAGTAATAAAGGATATTAGGGCGCGGTAAGGTAAATGAAGAATCCTCTTAAAAATGTGTTTGACCGGATTTGCGGAAGCAAATGGTATTTGTTCCTGTACAACGGGATACAGGGATTATTCAATGGTTTTCGAAATCTTGCATTCAACATGTGTAGCAAGCCCGTTCGTCAATGTGTGTTCTCTTTATGTGTGGCTTTGTTACTGAGTGTATTGTGTTACATTGCCGAAAACCAGCCGTATAGTTTATTGGAGAAATCCTTTTTGTACTATTTGTTGGAGAATCCATTTCATCCGAAAGAGAATAGTTGGGACGAAGATGTCTGTTTTATCAATGTGAGTCACGACCGTACATTGGTGAGCTTGGATGCTCAAGACAGCCTTTCGGGAAATACGGACATCACCGACCGGTCGAAACTTTTGTGCTTTTTACGGAAATTGGATGAGGAGAGAGTGCCGTACCGGTATATTTTGATGGATGTTCGGTTTGAGAAGGGTTTGGAGACTGCTGTGGACACGCTTTTGTTCGATCAGATTTTGAGTATGCGAGACATCGTGATTTCCCATCATGTGAATGATGCGTGGGACAGCTATGAGATTGTGGATCCGAGGTTGATGGAGAAGGCTGGAATGTCGGACTATTATCAATTTGGGATTATCACCAACTTCTCTCGGTATTCATTCTTGCAAGAAAAGAAACCGTCCATAGTATTGAAAATGTATGACGATGAGCTGAACCAACCTACTTCTATACGGCAATTGTGGCGGCTCCCCGTATATGTCAGCAAAAGGCATTTGTGTGCCAACTCCCCGATGTTGTTGATTTCTGGGAATGTGTATGACAAGACCTACGCTCCGAGAAAGGAGGAGAAGGGTAAGTCTATCGTACCCAAAGTCAATTATTACTTGGACCTTGGACCCGACATTCTGAATATTGAAGGTCGGGATTTTAATGCTGATTTTGGTAAAAAGTACATAGTCATAGGTGATTTTGAACACGATATTCATGACACCTACGCGGGTCGTGTGCCAGGAGCGTACATCATTTGGGAAGCTTTTCAGCATTTACGGAATGAGAGACATATCCTGAGTTGGTTGTTCGTTCTCATCACGTTTTTGAGCTATTTTCTGATTATCTATTTTCTGTTTTATGTCAACAATGTGTCGCACAAGCGCTCGTATGTGGACAAAGATGCGGCTCAATGTCTTCTTTCTGTGACACGCTGGATCGGTTCTATAGGGTTAATGTACATTATTACGTTTGTTTCTTACAAGTGCTTTCATGTTAGGTACAACATAACCATTCCTTTGATTTTTATCACATTCACGAATACTATCATTCAACTCGCTAATAAAAAATTGCAATGAAAAGAATTATTTGTCTGTTTTTCGGATTAATTTTAGTGTTGACCAACCTGAGAGCCACAGAATATAAGATTCTCAAGTTGTCGGTGGATTCATTGAAGATCGGACCCCGATATTGTAAGTTAGGAGACACGTTTAAAGACAATGAGACGATTTTCTGGGGAAAAGGATATCAATACATGTGGGCCCAGAATCTGGACAACCGGAAAACCTATTATTTCTCGCATGATGCTATGCAGTCGAAGAACACCCGGATGGTGAAAGACTATGTGCTTCGGTTGTCAAAGATGTCCAGTAAAGATGGTGTTGCGTGGCAGAATTTGTTGGAAAAAACAAGGAGAATTTCTCGGAAAAACGGATTGCATTGGCGATAGGAAATTCCAACTATCAGAATAATACGCAGTTGCGAAACCCTATCAACGATGCCGCTGCGGTTAGCAGTGAATTGCAGAATCTGGGTTTTGATGTGATGAGCCTTTATGACGGCACCA
>CAJODA010000035.1 GCA_905233745.1 uncultured Bacteroidales bacterium | reverse complement strand
TGTTTCCCGACAGCTGTATCAAGTTCCCTTTATTTTTGTACCTTTGCAACCCGATTTTGGAAATATCAAAAAACACATAATTTATATGGAAAGACTTTCAAAAAGAGTTACCACAATGGCTGCGTCGGAAACGTTGGCCATGACAGCCCTCGCTCGCGAGCTGAAGGAAAAAGGCAAAGATGTGATCAGTTTGAGCATCGGCGAACCCGACTTCAATACGCCGGAGACAGTAAAGGAGTATGCCAAACAGGCTATTGACGACAATTTCACCCACTATCCTCCTGTGCCGGGTTATGCTGACCTGTTGAAGGCCATCAGTGCCAAGTTCAAACGCGACAACAACCTTGACTATGCCACCAATCAGATTGTGGTCTCCACCGGCGGCAAGCAGTCCATCTACCAGGTGGTCATGTCGCTTGTAAATCCGGGAGATGAGGTCATTATTCCGACACCCTACTGGGTCTCCTATCGTGCCATTGCGGAAATGGCCGAGGGCAAGTGTGTGTATGTGCCGGCCAAGTTGGAGAATGATTTCAAGATTACGCCGGAGCAATTGGAGGCTGCCATCACTCCGAAGACGAAGCTGATGATGTTCAGCAGCCCTTCCAACCCGACGGGTATGGTGTATTCCAAGGAGGAGTTGCGCGCATTGGCTGAAGTCATTGCGAAACATCCGCAGATGATGGTCATGGCGGACGAGATTTATGAGCACATCAACTTTGTGGGTGGTCACGAGAGCATTGCCCAGTTCGACTTCGTGAAGGATCAGGTAGTCACCGTGAACGGTGTGGCCAAGGGCTTTGCCATGACGGGTTGGCGTATCGGTTTCATCGGTGCACCGGTTGAGGTGGCCAAGGCTTGCAACAAGATGCAGGGCCAGATAACTTCCGCCACCGGTTCCATCTCCCAGCGTGCCGCATTGCGTGCCATGGAGCTCGATCCCAAGACTTCCGAGGACATTATCGGTATGCGAAACATTTTCAAACAGAGAAGAGATTTGGTGTTCGGGCTGCTGAAGGAGATTCCGGGCTTTGAGGTTTGCCTGCCGGAGGGTGCTTTCTATTTCTTCCCGAAAGTGAAGAGCCTGTACGGCAAGAATGCCCCCGCCGACTCCGAGTTTGCCAAACAGTATGGCAAGACGGTCATTGAGAACTCCAAGGATTTGGCTTTCTACATCCTGCTGGACGCCAGCGTGTCCACCGTGCAGGGCAGTGCCTTCGGCGACGACGATTGCATTCGCCTGTCGTATGCCACGTCAGAGGACAAGCTTAAGGAGGCCTGCCGCCGCATCAAGGAGGCAGTGGAGAAACTCTCATAGCTGTCAACGACAGTTTTATTTCTAATCTGCGGACGCATTAAGGGAACTTCTTCGGGCTTCATGCGCGTGTTCCGTGGCGGTTGGTGCTCGTCCCATAGTTTAGTATCAGGGTTGCTAGGCATACGGTAGTGATTCCGCTCAACGCTGTCGCGTCTCGCGGAATGGTGTGCACTGCTCACAGAATAAAAAGATGGAATGAAGGGCAGCATTTGCAGGCCTTTCAGGTGCTTGTCCGCGTGGTCGTTCACCACAAAGCCATGCAACGACTTGCTTTTCCCTGTTCACCTCAAAATTAGCTCTGGACACCTAAAATGTGTGTCTCATAAAACAAAAACAACGAGCTATAAACCTTTTGTGTCTTTGTAAGAATTTTTGTGACAAGGTCAGGAAAGATTTAACTTAGATTTCCGTGGAAAAACAAAGAAGCCGCTGAAAAGCGGCTTCTTTAAAATCAAACATTATGAACAAAATATCATAGAATCTGTTTAATCCTGGGCAGGAATTACAGATACGTATGATCTATCCTTATAGGTTTTTTTAAAAGAGACGATACCATCAACGAGTGCGTACAAGGTATGATCCTTGCCCATTCCCACGTTAAGGCCAGGGTTGTGAACTGTGCCTCTCTGACGAACGATGATGTTACCGGCTTTGGCGAATTGACCGCCAAAAATTTTCAAACCTAGTCTTTTGCTATGTGATTCGCGGCCGTTCTGTGAACTACCGACACCCTTTTTATGTGCCATAACTTATTTTATTTTATCGTTAATAATCAATTATAAAGCAATGTTATCGATTTTGATGGAAGTGAGGTACTGGCGATGGCCGTTCAACTTCTGATAACCTTTTCTTCTTTTTTTCTTGAAAACGAGAACTTTGTCACCTTTCAGGTGTTTGAGAACGGTAGCGGTAACAGAAGCACCGTCAACGGTGGGAGTACCAACTTTTACGGAACCGTCATTGTCAACCAATAATACACGGTCGAATGTAACCTGTGAACCTTCTTCAGCCTTAAGGCGTTGAACATAGACGCGGCGGTCTTTTTCAATCTTGAACTGTTGCCCGGCTATTTCTACAATTGCGTACATTTTTTTTTAATTTTAATTTTTAATTTTTTTGGGCGGCAAAAATAGAAAAAAAATCAATTCCAACCATCTATATTGCAATTTTTTTTAAACATATACGTTATTAAACAGCTTTTTTGATAAATATAGAAGAGATATGAAAGTGAAATTATTAGCTAACATCCTGTCTGTTATCGTATTATGTTTCTTTGGAATTCAAACTCCACTCAACGCTCAGTCTGTATCGAAGGGCATGAATTATGTGGATTTAACCATGGCGGCAGAGAACTCCGTGAATGCAGTGGTCTATATTAAGACAGAATTTACGCAAAAAAATTCCGTTTGGGACGACTTTTTTGGCGGCACTATCTGGGAACATTTGTTCCGTTCGGCACCTAGTACATACCCGGTCCAGGCAGCCGGATCCGGAGTCATCGTCTCTTCGGACGGTTATATCATCACCAACAATCATGTGGTGGAGGATGCTGTCAAGACTACCATCACCCTGAATGACAAGCGCGAGTATAACGGTACGATTATAGGCACCGACCCCAGCGCCGACCTGGCACTCATCAAAATTGAAGAAAAGAACCTGCCTTATCTGACTTTTGCCAATTCCGATTCCGTGAGAATCGGCGAGTGGGTGCTGGCCGTAGGTAATCCTTTGAATCTTACTTCTACTGTCACCGCCGGTATCATTAGCGCCAAGGCGCGCCAGCTGGACATCTCTTCACGCCAGCATAAGACGGAGGAAACCTATCTTCAGACCGACGCCGCCGTCAATTCCGGCAATAGCGGAGGCGCTCTGGTCAATGCGGAAGGCAAACTTGTGGGCATTAACACGGCTATTGCATCCGGTAACGGATACTATACCGGCTACTCCTTTGCCATTCCTTCCAATATTGTGAAAAAAATCTATTTTGATTTGAAAGAGTATGGCCAGGTGCAGCAGGCTTTCCTGGGTATCTCCATTGCCGAACTCAATGCCACACTTGCCGCCGAATATGGGCTGAATGATGTAAAAGGGGTTTATATCGCTGATGTACAGGAAGATGGTGCCGCAGCAAAAAACGATTTCCAAGAGGGTGATGTGATTACCCATATTGACAAGATGCCCGTAAACAGCCTTGCTGAAGTGCGCGGTGTGCTCAAAACCAAATCCCCCGGCGACAAAGTGCAGGTGAATATCGTCCGAAACGGCGAAAAAATCACGAAAAATGTAACTTTATTGAATAATGAAGGTACAACGGACATTATTAGAAGGTGAAAATTGAAAATTTAGACCGGAGACTGGAAACCGGAGACTAATACCCAACATTTCCACTTTATAACTTTAAAAGCTTTACAATATTAATATATGAGACAATTAAAGATTTCCAAATCCATTACCAATCGAGACTCCGCGTCGTTGGACCGTTATTTGGCCGACATTGGTAAAGAAAGTATGATTAGTGCCGAAGAGGAGGTGGAGCTGGCCCGTAAAATCAAGGCCGGCGACGAAGAGGCTCTGAACAAACTTACCACCACAAACCTCCGTTTTGTGGTTTCTGTGGCAAAACAGTACCAAAACCAGGGTATCAGCCTGCAAGACCTTATCAATGAAGGTAATGTAGGCCTGATAAAAGCGGCCAAACGTTTTGATGAAACCCGTGGTTTCAAATTCATCTCTTATGCGGTTTGGTGGATTCGCCAGTCCATTTTGCAAGCTATTGCTGACCAGTCGCGTATTGTCCGTCTGCCTTTGAACCAGGTGGGGGTTATCAATAAGATCAAAAAGGAGACGGCCCGCCTGGAACAGCAGCTGCGCCGTATGCCCACAACTGAAGAGATTGCGGAAGCCATTGACATGCCCGTCTATAAGGTTTCCGAAATCATGAAGATGAACAACCACCCTCAGTCCATAGACTCGCCCATTTCTCCCAACGAAGAGACTCGCTTTGTGGACATTTTTGTGCATGACAACGATGAGGACACCGACAAAATTCTGATGAATGAGTCCCTTTCTTCTGAAATTCACGATGTGTTGAGGACCCTTCCGGAGAAGGAGCGTGAAGTGTTGAAACTGTTTTACGGCATCGACACCACGCACGAGCACACCCTGGATGAGATTGGGGACAGAATGGAGCTTTCCCGCGAACGTGTGCGCCAAATCAAGGAACGTGCGCTGAAACGTCTGCGACAGAATAGTAAAAACAAGAATTTAAAGAGTTACCTATAGCATAAAGTTTACATCCTTCATGAAATATGTCTCCCGCTTGGTTTTAGGGTTGTCCTGTGGACTGATCCTGCTGCTTGTCGCGTGCTCTTGTGGCCGCCGTCAGGTGGAAACACCCAAACCGGTGGCCTATTTCCGCATTGATTTACCCGAACATAGCTACCGGCAGGTGGACACCACGCTGCCCTTCTCTTTCGAGCAGTCAGAGGCTGCCCGCTTGTCTATCCGTCCGCAAAGTAACGGGGCTTATTGGGTGGATGTGGACTATCCTACATTGAATGCCACGTTCAAAATCTCCTATTTTCCCCTCTCGTGCGCGGATTCTCTTCGCAGTATGATCATTCATGAGGAGAAAATGGTGAAGTTCCACTATCAGAAAGCTGATGATGTGCAGTATTCTGTCATCCGGGACCCCGAATCCCGTTTGTGGGGACAGATATACGACATTTCCGGACGCGAGGTGGCCACTCCCCTTATGTTATGGATGACCGACAGTACCCATCAGTTTCTGCGTTCAACACTGTATTTCAACTTTGCACCTAATAACGACTCCCTGGAGCCAGTGATACAGTATCTGCGTGAGGATGCATTACATTTTGTCAACACCTTTAAATGGAAATAACATTACCTATGAAAAGAAGCTTTTTTTTGACGATTTTAATCCTTTTGGTGCTGACATATAGTACGTTTGCGCAAGATATTTTGAGGATGATGCAGTACAATCTGATGTACTATACCAACAATTCCGGTGTGTCGGATTGCAATTCCGTGACCAACAATCTGGATGCAAAAGATGGCTATATAGAGACGATTTTTCACCATGTGATGCCGGATGTGTTCTGTGTCTGCGAGATTGGAAGCAACAGCTCATACGCCGACCGTCTGCTCAACAATGCCATCAATACCCAGGGGGTGGATTATTATCGTCATGGCCCGCTTACCAATTACTCCGGCGGCTATATTGCCAACATGATCTTTTACGATTCCCGCAAACTCACCTTGTACAACCACTATTATGTCACCACTTCGTATCGTGACATTAATGGATACAAGATGTATTATAACTCCTCCGATTTGGCGCAAGGCGACACGGTGTTCATCACGTTTTGGATTATGCACCTCAAGGCGGGTTCTTCTGAGGCCAATGAAACCTCCCGCCATTTGCAGACTCAACGGCTGATGAACAAATTGGTGTCACTTGGAGCGCCGGGCAATAATGTGGTTTCCGGTGACTTCAACGTATATGGCTCTTCAGAGCCGGCTTTTCAGGAGATGGTCAACTATTCCAACAGCCTTTACCGTTTCTACGATCCGATTGACCGTCCGGGCTATTGGAACAATAATTCTGCTTTTGCTGATATTCATACCCAATCCACACACACGTCCAACTATGACAACGGCTGTTTTTCTTCCGGAGGTTTGGACGATCGTTTCGACATCATCTTGGTTTCGCCCTATGTCTTTTACGGCAGCGACCGGGTGCGTGTGTTGCCGGAGACATACCATGCTCTCGGACAGGACGGACTTCGTTTCAACGGTTCTGTTTTGCAGCCGCAGAACAACTCGGTGCCGGCAAATGTGGCCCAGGCTTTGTATTACCAGTCGGACCATTTGCCTGTTATCACAGATTTTCTGATCGATGCGCATGTGGGTGTGACCCAATATCAGCATGATTTTCTGTTGAAAGTGGCAAATCCTGTCCAAGACGCAGTGACCATCTTTATGCAAAATGAGGAGGCCGACACGTACCGTTTTGAAATTTTCTCCATTGATGGCAAGCGGGTGGGTATTTTTGAGGAGATGCTGGATGCCGGAGCACACACACTGCACCATGATTTTCCCTACAGCAAAGGGTTCTATATTCTGAAGATTACCAATTCCAAAGGCCAATCGTGCAATGTGAAATTGGTTCGGTAGTGGCGATACGAAAAAAAGTATATCTTTGCAGCATAATAAACAAAAATTATTTGATTATGAGTGCACATATTGTTAATCGCTACTCTGATGAAGATTTGGCGGAATTCAAAGAGTTGATAGAAAAGAAGATAGCTGAAGCCAGAAAGGCTATGGAGGTCTATCAGGAGGCTTACAGCGGTGTCGGGAATGATACTATGGATACTGCCCCCACTTTCAAAAACCTGGAAGATGGGAACCAGGTGCTCTCGAAAGAGGAAAATAGCCGGTTGGCAGGAAGATTGGACAAGTATATTTCCAACTTGGAAGCTGCGCTGGTGCGCATCGAGAACAAAACCTACGGTGTTGATCGCATTACAGGTAAACTTATCCCGAAAGAACGCCTTAGAATTGTCCCCCATGCTACGCTGGATGTGGAATCCAAGTTGAACGAAAAAAAGAAATAATACGTTGGAAAAGAGAAGGCGGTACAGCATTGTTGCTGCTTGTATCATTTTGGTTTTGATCTTGTTAGACCAGATTCTGAAAATCTGGGTAAAGACTCATTTGACTCTTGGAGAAACCATTCCATTGCTGGGAAACTGGTTTAATCTCTATTTTGTGGAAAACCCGGGCATGGCTTTCGGGCTTAGTTTTGGACAGAATATCGGCAAGCTGCTTCTTACCCTTTTGCGTATCGCGCTTGTGGTGTTCCTGTGTTGGTATATGCATCGTCAGATTAAGCGAAATCAGATGGAGGGCATAGTGATGTTCACGTTCTGTCTTATCATTGCAGGAGCACTGGGCAATATTATCGATTGCTTGTTTTACGGTGTCATATTCAGCGAGAGCACAATCGTTTCCGTGGCTTCCATTTTTCCTGAAGGTGGTGGATACGCCCCCTTTATGTACGGTAGGGTAGTCGATATGATTTACGTGAAACTCTTCCCCATTCCGGAAAACTTTCCGCTTTGGGGCGGTTCCTATTTCTTCCCCGCCATCTTCAATTTCGCCGATTCCTGCGTCACCGTTGGCGTGCTGTTGGTGATTATTTTCAATAAACGGGTGTTTACCGATAATAATACCTGTAATACCGTTGTAGAGACGTAAAATTTCACGTCTCTACAAAAACGATCAGATGAACAATAATACATAACGGATAATACAAAACAACTAAAATATTCTATTATGAAATTTTTATCATTTTTAAAAAAACAATTGCTGTTAATCGCGGTTTTGGCGGTTACAGCTCCGGCATTTGCCATTAACCCGCCCGATGAGGGTATGTGGTTACCGATGTTCATCAAGAACTACAACTATGCGACTATGCAGAAGCTGGGTCTGCAATTGACACCGGAACAGCTTTACGACATCAACAACTCTTCTCTGAAGGATGCCATCGTCCAATTGGGTGACGGCTTCTGCACCGGAGAAATGGTGTCCCGTGACGGTCTGATGTTCACCAATCACCACTGCGGCTACTCTTCTGTGGTGGCCCTTTCCACGGTGGAACACGACTACCTGAACAACGGCTTTTTTGCCATGAGCAAAGAGGAGGAGCTTCCCGCCGAATTCCATGTCAACTTTCTGGAAAGAATGGAAGATGTTACAGCTTTTGTGCTGAGGGATGTTGACGAGCAGACGGATGAGGATAGCCGCACCAAAATCGTGGCTGCCGCCATCAAGAAACTACAGAAGGACAACTCCGAAAACGGACGCTACAAAGTTGTGGTGAAACCCTTCTATGAGGGCAACGAGTACTACATGTTCATCTATACTACCTATGAGGATGTGCGTCTGGTTTGCGCTCCGCCTTCCGCTATCGGTAAGTTCGGTGGTGACACTGACAACTGGATGTGGCCCCGCCATACGGGCGATTTCACCGTGTTCCGTATCTATACAGCCCCCGACGGCTCTCCTGCCAAATATTCCAAAGACAATGTGCCACTTCATCCGAAACACTTCCTGCCCATTAGCTTGAAGGGCTATCAGCCTGGCGACTATACGATGATTTGGGGTTATCCTGGCACTACCAACCGTTTCATGACCTCCTATGAGGTGCAAAACGAGATTGACATCAATGCACCGGCCATTTATGAACCGTTGGATGTCATCCTCCCGGTGATTCATGATGCAATGGAGGCTTCACAGAAAGTGCATTTGCAATATGCTGACAAACATGCAGGTTTGGCCAACTATTGGAAAAACCAGCACGGTGAGGTGGAGAGTCTGAAAGCTCTCAAAGTGGTGGAAACCAAGGCCAAAGAGGAGGCAGAACTGACCAAATGGATTAATGCCGACAAAAGCCGTAAGGAGAAATATGGCAACTGTCTGTCTGAAATTGAAAAAATCTGCAAGAATGTTGACGGTCCGCGTTACAAATCCGTGCTGAACGCTAATTTGCTCTTCTCCGCTTCTGCAACCATGCTTACCACGCTGCGTTTGAACAGCCAGGTGAAACCCAACAAAGGAGAAAAGAAGTTTGATGAAGCAAAGGTGAACAAGCTGTTGGAAATGTTTGACAAATACAATAACGACACCGATCCTGCGACGGAAGCCAAAGTTATCGTGGCATCCCTTAAAACCTGGGAAAAATATGGTGGAGCAAATTGTCCTGACCTGACTTTCTTTAAAAAGAATTATAAAGGCAACTACGATGTCTTTGAAAAAGCCCTGCTTAAGTCGCATTTCATCACCAAGGAAAATTTTGCCAAGTTCTTGAAATCACCTTCTGAGAAAGCTTTGGAGAGCGATGCAGCATATCGTTATTTCCAGGCTGTCTATAATTATATGTTGGTTAACATGAGTGCATTCCAGGCCGAAGAACAGTTGGAAGTTCCGCGCCGCACTTATCTGGCCGCATTGAAAGAGATGAAAACATATACGCCGATGTATCCGGATGCCAACAGCACCATGCGTACCACATTTGGTACAGTATGCGACTACTATCCTGCTGATGGTGTGCATTACAACTATTTCACCACTACAAAGGGTATTTTGGAAAAAGAAAAACCCGGTGATTTCGAGTTTGATGTGCCAGCCAAGCTGAAAGACCTGATTCTGAAGAAAGATTTCGGTCAATACATCGACCAGGACGGCACCATGCATGTTTGTTTCCTCTCCAACAATGACATTACAGGAGGTAATTCCGGCAGCCCGATTATGAATGGCAATGGCGAACTTATCGGCCTTGCTTTTGACGGTAATTGGGAAGCTTTGAGCAGTGACATCGTGTTCAACACCGAGCTCCAGCGCTGTATCAACGTGGATGCCCGTTATGTGCTCTTCATCATTGACAAGTTCGGTGGTGCAGGGTATCTGCTCAATGAGATGGATATTCGTAAATAACGAATATTTTTTAAGGGTTTTTATTGAAAGGACGGTGCTTGCATCGTCCTTTTTTTATTAACCTTTGTGTTTTTTTACGGAAAAGAATGGAGAGTAGAGAGAAAACATGTATTTTTGCACATCAAAATCAGGAGAAATGAAACGCACAAGCATAGTCGAAAGAATCAAAGAAGTGGCTGACAAGATGAAGCCCAAAGTGCAGACTATCTTGTACGGATCAGAAGCTCGTGGGGAAGCACGTCAAGATTCTGACATTGACCTTTTGATGCTGGTTGACACAGACAAACTTACATACGCTGACAAAGACAGGATTATCGCTCCTTTTTACGATATAGAATTAGACACAGGTGTTATCATTAGCACAATGGTTCTGTCACGTAAAGATTGGGAAAATCGTCCATTTATGACCCCTTTTTACCATAACGTCACAAAAGAAGGCATCCTATTATGAAAGAAGAATATTCAGATGAGACAATAGAGTCTTTATCCAAATACCGCCAAATCCGTGCGCATGAAACTCTTTCGGAAATTCCATTTCTGCGAGAGCAAGGATTCTACAACACAGCGGCAAATAGGCTTTATTATGCATGTTATTATGCGGCATTAGCTCTCTTAACAAAATATAACATAGCAGCGACAACACATGCTGGGGTTAAGACAATGCTTGGTATGCATTTTGTGTCTAAGGGATTGATTTCTAAAGAAAGCGGGCGAGCTTTTTCCAATCTTTATGATTGTCGTCAACATGGTGATTATGACGATTTTGTGTATTCAACACTTGAGGAAATTGACGAACTTTATCCTAAAGCGCAACATTTTATTGATGAGGTAGATTCCTTGTTACAATTAGATACAACACCATCCAGTCACGAAGCAGAGACACAAAAATAAGATACCTTATTCTGCCTATGGTTTTCTGACCGATTTCACGGTAACTTCATGGTAGGGCATCATAAAACTGTTGTTCTCCATCTTGATGGTCGTTTTGTGGTCTCCCCATAGGAAGACGATGTCATAATCCCCGGGCGTGCAGGTCAGCTTTACCATGTCACCGAACTTGGCTTTCTTCAAGGATGTTTTCAAGCCGCAGTTCGCTTCATCTTCGATGTATATGTTGTGAGGCTTGCAACTCTCCCGGAAAGGGAAGAATTTTCCCCATTCCGAGTTCTCGTATGTTTTTTTCCAGCCGCAGGGAACCACGCAAACTCCGTATGCGATACCGTCCTCATCGTACTCGTCGTCGAAATGGTATTTGTTGACCTCCAGTTTGAGTGGGCAGTTGGCCAGTGTGGCGGTGACATAATCATCCATGAAAGCGTCCGCTCCCATATCCTCCACCGTGGCAGGAATGGTCAGTTCTGTCAAGAGGCAACCATAGAAGGCCTGGTCGCTGATATATTTCACTGACGAGGGAATGGTGATGGATGTCAGGCCGCTGCCTCGGAAGGCATACCATGCGATAGAAGTAACGCTGTTGGGGATGGTCGCGTTTTTGCAGCCATACACCAGTTCGTTTTCTTCGGTATTGATGATGGCGTTGCAGTTGCCACGGGAGTCGAATACGGGATTGTCGGGGTGCACCGTGATTTCGGCCAGATTCCGGCAGTATTCAAACGTGGTAGAGTTAATATCCGTGACCGTCTTGGGAACAAACACAGAGGTCAACTCATCGCATCCATTGAAAGCATCGCGGAAGGAGACCACTGTATAGGTGACCCCATTGTATGTCACGGTATCGGGAACCACTACTCTGCCAGCCGGCTTGACATAGCCGTCCCAATATTGTCCATAACTGCCGGGAAATGTCACCGTAACTTGCTGTTTGGTTTTGTCTGTGATTTTGTAATACAGGGTCTGTCCGCTCGGCGCGATGTCCGAAAAAACCTGGGCCTGCAGTAGCGATGCAAAGCCTGACAGCAGCATCAAAACTGCGAAGTATGCTATCTTCCTCATAATTGTTTGTTATAGATTTTTAAAATGCAAAGATAGCAAAAGTGTACCAATTTGTTTTTTTACGTATTGATGATTGTTTTTTTATATGTTTTAGAATTTGTTGGCTAAAAATTGCGATATTTGCAATCTTGTTGAAAGGATGCAAAAATATGAATAGAATCACGCTTCGCTTTTTCAGATGATTGGCAAGAAATGCAATCAAAATATTGAAATAGAAATAATTACAAAAACTATTAATATGAAAAAATCGCTACTCTTTTGCATTTCCATGCTTATGATGGCCTTGGCGGTTGCCGGGCCGGTGAACCCTCGTCAAGCAGGAAATATTGCCCTGAATTTCATGATGCAGAAATCGTCTGCTATAACCCGGAGCAGCTCCTGCCAGCTGGTTTATACAAAAACCGATGGCAGAAATGCCGACGCTTTGTTCTACGTGTTCAATGTGGGCGAAGGCTTTGTTATTATCTCCGCCGATGATGCGGTGACCCCCGTGCTGGGCTATTCCACCAGCGGCCATTTCAATCCCGACCGTATTCCCGATAACTTTCGTGGCTGGGTGCAGGGCTATGCGGATGCCATTGAGTATGCAAAGACACACGAATTGGAGGCTGATGCCCTTGTGCAGGAACAATGGGAAGCATTGGAGGCAGGGCGTGCCTTGCGCGGCGGCGGCACCCGAAACGCGGTGAGCCCGCTGCTGACCACCAAGTGGGATCAGGGAACCTATTACAATAACCTTTGTCCAGAAGACAACAACCAATACAGCGACCATGTGTGGACGGGCTGTGTGGCCACCGCCATGGCACAGATTATCAACTACCACGAGTATCCGGCACATGGCTTCGGCACACATCAATATTACCACAACACATACGGGCTGCTACAGGCCGACTTTGCCAATACCACCTATCAATACCCGCTGATGCCGGATTCGCTTGACTGGAACAGCAGTGCGGCCCAGGTGAATGCCGTAGCTACCCTGATGCACGATTGCGGTGTGGCGGTGAATATGGATTATGGCCCGTCTGCCAGCTCAGCGTACACGCAAGTAGCCCGCTCTGCGCTTGTCACCCATTTCGGGTATGAGGCCCAATTGGCTCTCAAATACTACCGTTACAATTCCAGTTCTTACGGCCTGCCCATTTGGACTACTGTTACATTATATGAGGACAACGAATGGGCTTCCATCTTGATGGCAGAATTGAACGAAGGACGTCCTATTCTTTATAGCGGAGATGGAAGTGATGGGCATGCATGGGTGTGTGATGGTTATGACAACGACACCCTTCTCCATTTCAATTGGGGATGGGGTGGTTCTGCAGACGGCTATTTTGCCATCGGTCATATCATGAGTGATAATTACAATCCAGGCGACATTTTCACTCCAGCTTCTGGATTCAGTTTCAACAATAATAACAGTGTGATTTTTATGCGTCCCGGAAACAATATTCCTGATACGATTATACTCAATAATAGAGGACGGACCACAGCTACAGTGAATGGTTCAGCGCTTGTGGGACATTTCAGGGCTTTCAATCAGGATTATTTGGACGGACCAAGTTATAGCGACCATTGTATGGATACGCTGACCCTGATTCCGTCAACTGCAGGTGGCCAGCTTCTTGTTGAGGTGGTTTCCTACGCCAACCAAACAGTTACAATTTATGAGGGCAATGCCACTTCCGGTACACCTCTTATGACCGTGAATTCATATTCTTCACCGGTTATGAGCACCACGGGTGCCATCACCATTGTTTATGAAGGAAGCTGGAGAACGGATGGTTTTATGCTCCAAGTCTCCGAGGCTGTTTGTTTGCCTATGGTGTATAACTTCAACTGCTCTGGCAACACATATAGCACGGCCGATTTTTCATGGGTTGTATATCAGGGTGAAAACCATTCTGATCACAACTTCAATTATTCGATTGAGTATGGCCAGCACGGTTTCGTACCCGGAACGGGTACTGTTGTTCCCGCCACAGGCTATACGGCGAGCATTGGCGGACTTACAGCGGAAACAGTATATGACGCCTACCTCACCTACACCTGCATGGGCGGAGAAACCATAACCCTCGGACCTGTGACCTTTACAACAGGTCAGTTGACAGAGATATGTCCAGCCCCATCGCACTTGACATGTACCTCCTTGAACCGGCACAGTGTGCAGGTGGAGTGGTTCCCCGGCTATCAGGAAACCACGTGGAATGTGGAATATGGTCCGGCAAACTTTGTGCAAGGTACAGGCACCTCCCAAACGGTTAATGGAAACACCAGGCTGATTCTCACGCAATTGGCCGCAGGTCTTTACGACCTCTATTTGCAAGCCGACTGCGGTGGCCAAACCAGCAGTTGGGTGAAAACCTCTTTCGGTATGGGCGGTTTCGATTGCGCACAAATCGGCGAGGGTACCACTACCAACGCCATCTTCCCGATGGGCTGGTATTCGAGCAACGATGCTAAATACACATACACGCAGCAGATTTTCACCGCGCAGGAGTTGTCGGAGCAGGGTGTTACGGGCGGCGACATTTTCTCCATAGCGTTCCAGTATGGCGGCACGGCACAGACCAAATCGCCAGTGACCGTGTGGCTTGGTCACACCAGCCAGCAGTATATGGAATACAATTGGATTCCCAGCACACAAATGCAGCAAGTGTTCAATGGCACAGTGCAACTAGAGAATGGCTGGGTCTCAGTCACTTTTGACTCACCGTTTGCTTGGGATGGTACTTCCAATCTTGTTGTGGCGTTCCTGAACAACAGTGGCTCGGAGAATGGCTCATACGTTTCTTACATGCATTCAACAAGCTCCTATATGGCTGCTGAAATGACCAGAAGTTCTTATATAGATATCAACAGCATTGGAAATGATGTAACACGTGTGAGTCGTCGCAACAACATGCGTTTCTGCGGTATTGGAGAAATCTGTACCTTACGGCGTGACATGGAAGCCTCCATCGTGGAGGGTGCCACATATGATTTTTATGGCCGGATGATTTCAGAGCCGGGCACGTACCAGCACCGCTGGTGGGTAAGTGATGAGTGCGACAGTTTGGTGACGCTGCATTTGAGTATGCGTAAGATTATCTTTGTCACCACTACCGGTTCAGGATTGCATAACGGCACCTCATGGGCCAACGCCATGGAGTTGCAGGAGGCTATGGACACAGCGGCGACCTTTACAGACAGAACACCCTATCTTTATGTAAAGAAAGGTGTGTACCAAGGCAACCAGAACGGCACAAGCAGTTATGAAATCAAAGCCAACGTCCTTGCATTCGGAGGTTTCAACGGCAATGAGCCGGCAGATTACAATCTTGCAGACCGCACGCAGGCCAACATCAACCAGACAGTTCTGTATGGTTCCAACACGCGGCGCGTACTGCACCAGGCGGTGGATTTTGCCGACAACCAGGCCACGGTGTTTGACGGTTTCGTTATCCGCAATGGCAACGTGAACACAGTAGGTGAGGGCGGAGGTGCGTACATACTCAGGAATACCACTTTGCGCAACTGTGTGATTACAGCAAATACCGGCACTATCTCCGGCACTGAAAGCGATGTCGAGCGCCTTGGCGTGGGTGTTTTCAACAGAGGCGGCACACTGGACAACTGCGAGATTTATGCCAACACCATTACCTTGTCGGGTAGTGGCGGCAGCCGCACGGTGAGCGGTGTGGGTGTTTATTGCGAGAACGGTGTCATCAACAATTGCAATATCCATGACAACCTTACCATTTTTGACGGCACCAACAGCAGCTGGAACGTGCGGGGCGGTGGCGCCTATCTGTTTCAGGGATTCAATGTAACCGGCAGCCGTTTTACCATGAACAGTGCATCTCAGGGTGGCGGGATCTATATGAATTCTAATTATGGCGGCACGGTTATTAAAGTCTCCAATTGCATTATCAGCAACAACACTTCGAGCGGTTACGGCGGCGGTGTCTATGCTGGAGGTTATAATTACACACCCGAGTTTATACAGTGTATCATCAGCAACAATGCAGCAGGCTCACAGGGCGGTGGTGTGTACGATGGTTGTGGCTCCATTTTCACCGCGTGCGATATTGTGCGCAACTTGGCGGTAACTAATGGCGGCGGCATGGTGACCACCAGAGACAATACATCCATGCACAACTGTATTGTATGGGGTAACAAAGTGGGTGCCAACTACAACCAGCTCTACTCCAGTTCCTCCTACTACTTCACGCTGGAGGCTTCGGCGGTGCAAGGCGGCTATAGCGGAGCGATTACCCTTGAAGAGGACAACAACGGCACGGGCATCGGGTATCCGAAGTTCACCAATCCCACGGTGGAAGCCGGCGTAGCTGTGAGCAATACCATCGGCGACTGGTCGCTGCAAAGCGGCTCCATCTGCGCCAATATGGGCAAAAACATTTTTGTAGAGGATTTTGCCACCGACTTAGCAGGCAATGCGCGTATTCAACAAGGATGTGCCGATATCGGTGCATACGAGTCAGCCCATAGCAAGGCCTTCCCGATGCAACCGCAAGCGCAAAGCAACATTATTTACGTGACTACTACGGGTGCGGGCAGCCAGAATGGCTCTTCATGGGCTAACGCCACTTCCAATTTGCAATATGCCATGGATGTGGCCATGAATTGCGAACCGCCGGCGGCAGTATGGGTGAAACAAGGCACTTACACGACTGGCAAATCTCTTATTGTGCAACCCAAAGTGGCTGTGTATGGCAGCTTTGTCGGCAATGAACCCTATACTTACGACCTCTCCCAGCGCGACTTCACCACCCATGCCACCATTATTGACGGCGACTCGGCCTACCGTGTCCTCGACAAAAGCTGCCCGTTTGGAGACAACACCGATTCGGAAAACAATCCCACCTCCATCCTGATGCCCGTTTCGGGAACAACAGATGTGACCGCCTGCCAGGGTGTCATTTACGATGATGGCGGAGAATCCGACTGGTATTCCAATTATTGCGACGGCACCATCATACTCCGCTCCCCCAACCCCAATGCCACCATCACGCTGACCGGATCGTATGACATGGAGAACAACTGGGACAAGCTGTTTATTTATGACGGCGTGGACGGGGTGCTGTTGGGTCAGTACACCGGTTATTCCGGATCCATATACGTGACTTCTTCCACTGGTGTCGTTGTCTTGAACTTCACTACTGATGGCACTACGAATTACTATGACGGTTTTGCCATCAATTTCATCAGCAGTAACTGCAATACAACTGACGATTCCAACCAGGAGACTTCTCTGTTCAGAACAGGCGAGAGTCTTTTCGATGGCTTGACTTTCCAGAATGGTTTGGCCTCCTCTACCAGCGATTATGCGGGCGCATACCTCTTGGCCAACACCGACCTGCTAAACTGCACTTTCTCCGATAACCACGGACGTGGTGTGTATGCGAAAGACTGCCGTTTGGACAACTGCGTGTTTGAAGACAACAGCCAATATGGACTTTATTGCTATGGCTCCACCAACGTCAGCAACAGCACAGCGCAAAACAATGGCAGTTATGGTATCTATTTTGCCTCCACGGGCACGCTGCTGAACAGCACTATGAGGCAGAACAACAGTAGCGGTCTATATATTTCGAATGGCAAAGTGGAAGGTTGTCTTGTGACAGAAAACGGCTCCAGCAACTATGGCGTTTACAGCAACGGTTCAAACGTGCGTATCATCAACACTTCCATCACGAACAATAATGGAGGTGGTTTGTATGCTTATAATGGCGGTTTGTATGTGAATGTGAATATTGCCAACAACTCGAAGACCCGTACAGGTACCTCTTCTTCTTCGGTGAATGCCGGTGTTTATGCCCGCAACAACGCACGGTTCGTCAACTGCAATATTGTGAATAACAAGATAGAGCTGATACCGTCTTATTCGGGAGGAAGTGTGAATCACAACAATGCCTTTGCCGGTGTCTATAACTATTCCACGAACAATGAATACACCAACTGTATTATCTGGGGCAACAAAGCTGATACAGAGGTAAGCAACATCGAGGGCGATGGCACCTTCTCCTACTGTGCTGTCGAAGGTGGTGCGCAAGGCATCGCCAACATCGACTTGGCATCTGCCAACAACGGCACGTCCAGTGCCTCGTATGTGAAGTTTGTCAACCCCACTACTGAGGCGGGTGTCAGCACACAAAGCAATGTGGACTGGAATCTGAACAGCGGATCGGCCTGTATCAATGTGGGTAATCCCAATACCACCTCCTTGAACTTGCCCACCTACGACCTTGGCGGTTCGCTGCGCATCAAGCAAAATCACATTGACATCGGCGCTTATGAATATGGTGATGTCAACTATCAGGTTATCAACGATTCCATATGCTTGGGTGAGAGTTTCTTATACGGCGACTATTTCGTCTTCCCGGAAGAGCCGGGCATGTTCCGCGATACTTTTATTTACAATACGGGAGGTTTGGATTACGTTGCTTACATCAACTTGCAGGTGAATCCCGTTTACAATGAGAACTTGAATGTTTCCATCTGCCAAGGTGAATCCTATTCTTTCAACGGACAGACCTATAATACAACTTGCACGCAAACAGCATATCTGCAAACTGCATCCGGCTGTGACAGCACCGTGGTGCTTAACCTGACCGTGAATCCTATTGTGTATAATGAGTTCTCATACGTTGCTTGCGACTCGTTCACGTGGAACCAGGTTACCTACTATGAAAGCGGGGACAAGGTGCAGACCTTGCAGTCTGCCACCGGCTGCGACAGCATCGTGACCTTGCATCTTACGATTAACCACTCTGCGGCTACAGAGGATTCTATGATG
Source organism: uncultured Bacteroidales bacterium (assembly GCA_905233745.1). Lineage (GTDB taxonomy): Bacteria > Bacteroidota > Bacteroidia > Bacteroidales > WCHB1-69 > F23-D06. The sequence goes on along the minus strand of CAJODA010000035.1, from coordinate 1,508 downwards.
CTATGCCGGAGCGCCCTGCCGTACAACTACAAAGGTGTGATTATCGGTGAGGCAACACCTGAACATTCTGACATATTGGTTCCGCTCCACACCTCAAATGGATGCGACAGTGTGGTGAATATGCACCTCACGATTGTGGATGTACTCACTCACGAGTTCAGCGAAACAGCCTGCGACAGCTATACATGGGCTGGCACGACATACACCACAGGCGGCGACAAAGTGAAGACCTTCACGGCGGAATCCGGCTGTGACAGCATCGTCACCCTGCACCTGACCCTTAACTACTCGGTGGCCGGGCAAATCACCGTCACCGCCTGCGACAGCTACACGTGGAATGAAACTGTCTATACGCAGAGCGGCGACTACGCACAATCGTTTACCACCGTACAAGGTTGCGACAGCATCGTTACCCTGCATCTGACAATCAATCCTTCGGTGACCGGACAAGTCGAGGTCACCGCCTGCGACAGCCTTGTCTGGAACGACTCCACTTACTTCGAAAGCGGAATCTATACGCAAACACTTGCCACCGCCAACGGTTGCGATAGCACCGTGACGATGAATCTAACCGTCAACCATTCGGTGACTGAAATTATCGAATTCTCCATCTGCGAGAACGAGTTGCCGTATCATTATGTCAACGGTCAAATAGACACCCTTATCGAGTCCGTTAATTCTCCATTGTCAATCTTCCAATATCATTTCTTTACAATAAACGGTTGCGACAGTATTGTTGAACTGCACGTGACCATGATTCCGGCTTTCACCCCCGAGATTACGGTTACAGGTGCCTTGTCGCCGTGCGTGACCAGCTCTGCAACTATCACGGTAAATGGTAGTTATAGTAGCTATCTTTGGTCAACGGGCGAGACATCAGCTGCTCTCACTGTCACGGAGGCGGGTACCTACTGGGTAACTGCTACTGATATACATGGATGCACAGGCATCTCCGAGCAAGTACAGTTGGGTATCAGTGAATTGATTACCGAGACTCCGGCCATCTGCATGGTGGGTGTGGAGAATGGCCATAATTTGCTGGTTTGGGAAGAATTGAGTGATCCGGATGTGGTGAGATACCAAGTCTATCGCGAAAACGATCAGGCCAATGTCTTCGAACCTTTGGCCATAATCCCAGTGGGTGGTTCCAACGCTTACGAAGATGTCACTGCCGACCCGTCTGTGAGGGCTTGGCGCTACAAGATTACCGCCGCCGACTCTTGCGGTGGCGAGACCCCGATGAGCGCGTATCATAAATCTGTTCATCTGACCATAAACCGAGGGCTCGGTAGCAGTTGGAACTTGATTTGGTCTGGTTATGAGGGATTTGAATTTGCCAGCTACAACCTGTACAGGGGCACAGCCAACAACAACCTGCAGCTCATTCAAACCATGCCGTCCAATTTGAACTCCTACACGGACAACAATCCCAATGATGCGGCACTGTTCTACCAGATTGAGGTGGTGCTGCCCAACGACCATCAGTGCGTGCGCCACACTCGTGACAT
>CAJODA010000034.1 GCA_905233745.1 uncultured Bacteroidales bacterium | reverse complement strand
CCGAACCCCTGCACCGAGAGTGTCCGCATTCAGACTAACATCAATGATGATGTGATCCTGTACAATCTGCAAGGCGCTGTGATCATGAGCTTGGTAGCCATGGATGAAGTTACAACTCTGGACGTGAACAACCTGCCTTCCGGCATCTATTTCGTCAAGAGTGGCAACAAAACCGCCAAGATTGTAAAAAGATAACCCCAAATTACCACTCATATTTGAAAAAAGCCCCCAACAGGATATCCTGAAAGGGGCTTTTTTAGTGTTAAAAAAAATCCTAATCTCCCATTTTGTACACTGGTAGGGGTTGGTCAATGACTTCGTGCCATGGCAGGCCGTAGCCGCCGATTTCCTTCATGAAGGGGTCGGGGTCGAATTGTTCCACATTGAAAACGCCCGTGCCTTTCCATGTGCCAGTGAGGATCATTTTGGCACAAAGCATGGCGGGCACACCCGTGGTGTAAGAGACGGCCTGTGCGCCAATCTCCTTGAAGCACTCCGCATGGTCGCAGTTGTTATAAACATAGTAAGTGCGCTCTTTACCATCTTTAATCCCTCTAATCTGGCAACCGATGGAAGTCTGGCCGTGGTAGCCTTCACCCAGTGATGACGGTTCGGGCAGCACGGCTTTGAGGAACTGCAACGGTACAATGTCAATACCCTGATATTTGATGGGCTTGATGCTGGTCATGCCGATTTCCTGCAACACGTTCAGCACGGTGATGTATTTCTGCCCGAAGGTCATCCAGAAGCGGGCGCGCTTGATGGTAGGATAGCTACGCACGAGTGACTCCAACTCTTCATGATAGAGCAGGTAAGATTCGCGCTCGCCGATATTCGGGTACTCCACCGGACGATGTATGGACATGGGGTCTATTTCCACCCATTGACCATTCTCCCAATACTTGCCGCGTTGGGTGATCTCACGGATGTTGATTTCGGGATTGAAGTTGGTGGCGAATGCCTTGCCATGGTCACCGGCATTGCAGTCAACGATATCCAGATAATGGATTTCATCGAAATAGTGTTTGGCGGCGTATGCAGTATAGATGCTGGTCACACCGGGATCAAAACCGCAGCCGAGGAGGGCCATGATGCCAGCCTCTTTGAAACGATCCTGATAGGCCCACTGCCAACTGTACTCGAACTTGGCCTTGTCGCGCGGCTCATAGTTGGCGGTGTCCATATAGTTGGTTTTGGTGGCCAGACAGGCGTCCATCAACGGGAGGTCCTGGTAGGGAAGTGCCACATTGATCAGCAAGTCGGGCTTGTAACTTTCCAAAAGCCGGATGGTTTCCTCCACATTGTCGGCATCCACTTGGGCGGTTTGGATGCGGTTGCCTCCGATTTCAGCGGCAATCTTGTCACATTTGGACTTCGTCCGGGAGGCGAGCATGATTTCAGTAAACACTTCGGGTACGGAAGCGCATTTGTGTGCCACCACGGCTCCTACGCCGCCGGCACCGATGATGAGAACTTTTGCCATATCTAGTTATTTTTTGTTGTTGTCTAATGAGGGTGCAAATATAAGAAAAAAGCGTATCTTTGCGGCCAGAAAACGTGGACAGATTTGTATTGCTTGCAACCACTTGAAAAAATGCTAAAAAACAAACATTTCCCACACGTTTTCCTTGTCTTTTTTTAATTATTAACTTTCAAACACGTTAGTTATGAGCTATCTATTCACATCTGAATCAGTATCTGAAGGACACCCGGACAAACTGTGTGATCAAATTTCAGACGCTTTATTGGATTCGTTCCTGGAAAAGGACCCTGAATCAAAAGTGGCTTGCGAAACCTTAACCACCACAGGACTGGTGGTGTGTGCCGGCGAGGTGAAAACCAACGCCTATGTCTCTATTGACGATGTCGTCAGAGAAGTCATCAAAGAGGTGGGTTACGACAAGAGCGACTACCAATTCGACTACAAATCCTGTGGCATCCTATCCGCCATTCACAGCCAATCTGCCGACATCAACCGTGGTGTGGAGCGTGAGCAACTGGAGGAGCAGGGCGCCGGTGACCAGGGCATGATGTTCGGGTACGCCTGCAATGAGATGGACAACTACATGCCGATTCCCATCGAGCTTGCCCACCGTCTGGTGCAGGAACTTGCCGAAATCCGCAAAAAGAGCAACCTGATGCCCTATCTCCGCCCGGACTCCAAATCGCAAGTCACCGTACAGTACTCCGACCAAGGAGAGCCCGAACGCATTGACACCATCGTCATCTCCACCCAGCATGATGAATTTGCAGACGATGCAACCATGCTGAAGAAAATTGAAACCGACATCCGTGAGATTCTTATTCCACGGGTAATTGCCAGCTGTCCGAAGAAGGTGCAATCCCTATTCAAAGACGATTTCAAACTCCTGGTCAACCCCACCGGCAAGTTCGTCATCGGCGGACCTAACGGGGACACAGGACTGACCGGGCGCAAAATCATTGTGGACACCTACGGTGGACGCGGTGCACACGGCGGCGGTGCCTTCTCTGGCAAAGACCCCTCCAAAGTGGACCGTTCAGCAGCCTACGCCACCCGACACATCGCCAAGAACATGGTAGCCGCCGGTATCTGCGAAAAAGTCCTCGTCCAAGTGGCTTACGCCATCGGCAAAGCAGACCCCGTGGGCCTTTATGTCAACACCTACGGCACCTCCAAGGTCAAGATGAGCGACGGCGAAATCGCCCGCATGATTGGCAAGATCTTCGACATGCGTCCCTATAGCATTATCGAGCGCTTCCAGCTCAAGAGTCCCATCTATCTGCCTACAGCCTCATACGGACACTTTGGCCGCGACTCGGTCGAAACTACGGTAAACGGCAAAAAGGTTACACTCTTCCCTTGGGAAAAACTGGACTACGTGGAAAAAATACGTGGTGAATTTGGAGTATAGCTATTCCTGACACGCAAGGTACTCCCGAATTTTACTATTTTTGCATATTGATAATCAACAAACAACATTTTTATAACTGAATGCAAGCATACGTTTTCCCCGGTCAAGGCGCCCAGTTTCCCGGGATGGGCAAGGATTTGTACGATCAGTTCCCTTTGGCAAAAGAGCTTTTCGCCGAAGCTGACCGTATTTTAGGATTCTCCATTTCTGATGTGATGTTTCATGGCTCAGATGAGGATTTGAAACAGACCAAGGTAACGCAGCCGGCTGTGTTTCTGCATTCCTACATTGCCTACCGTTGTCTGGCGGAGGGAAAACCAAACATGGTGGCCGGCCACTCGCTAGGCGAGTTCACGGCCTTGGCGGTTAACGGATGCCTGACCTTTGAGGAAGCCCTGACACTCGTGTCCAAACGGGCCTTGGCCATGCAGAAATCCTGCGAAAAGCAGGAGTCGGGCATGGCGGTAGTGCTCAAATTCGACGACAGCATTATCGAGCAGGTGTGTGCCGGAATCCAAGACGAGGTGGTGGTGCCCGCCAACTACAACAGCCCGCAGCAGCTGGTAATCTCCGGCTCCAAAGCTGGGTTGGAAAAAGCCATGGAGAAACTGCGGGAAGCCGGAGCCAAGCGCATCATGCTGCTCAATGTGGGTGGGGCGTTCCACTCCCCTCTCATGCAACCCGCCCAAGATGAATTGGCCCTGGCCATTGAACAGTGCCATTTCCACCAGCCTGCCTGCCCCATCTATCAAAATGCCACGGCGAACCCAGCCTCCGACCCGGAAGTCATCCGTAAAAATCTGCTGGCACAACTCACCAGCCCCGTGCGGTGGACACAATCCGTATGCAAAATGATCGAGGACGGCGCTTCTGAGTTCACGGAATTCGGTCCCGGAAGCACCTTGCAAGGACTCATAAAACGAATAAATCCGGATGTGAAAACATCTGGAAAATAACCCTCAAAAAGGATGGCTTTTTTGGGCCATCCTTTTTTTTTCTATTAATCTGTTCATTATCAAAATGAAAAAATATTAACGACATTTTGTTGATATTATATTCTGCCACGGCCCCTTGGGTATAGTGGCAATTTTCTATTTTTGAACACTGATTTTTATTACATATTATTGAGTTTAGTTAATTGTCTAACAGATAATTGTATTTTTCCAAGGGCGGCACTTCTGGTGTTGTCGCTTTCATTGTCCTAAAGAATATAAAGAACCATTATAATTCCATGATTGCCTATGAATAATGATTTGTCCCTTTTCGGAATGGATGAGGATCTTCAAAAGACGGAAGACCTCATTGATGTGCGCAAGCCGGAGCACGCTGCCGAGTTGATGCATTCGCGAGAACAAGCCATGCAACAAATGACCCGCAATCTCAATGCTGACCAAAGCAATGAGTTCTATTCCGCCGAAACCCAGCAAAATGCTGAGGAGAAAGAAGGGAAAAAGAAGCGTGTTATTTACCAAAAAACGGAGATTTTCCCTGACGTGGTGAAGTACTTCGGAGGCGATGAGCTGGCTGCCGGTGTCTGGATTGACAAGTACGCGCTCAAGGACAGCAACGGGAATATAATGGAGAGAACCCCTGAAGACATGCACCGCCGCATGGCTTCAGAGTTCGCCCGCATTGAGAGACGTTATGTCCACCCGATGAGCGAAGAGCAGATTTTCTCATTGTTCGACAAATTCAAATATGTGATTCCGCAGGGAAGCCCCATGGCCGGCATCGGCAATCAAGACCAGATTGTATCGCTCTCCAACTGCTTCGTCATCGGCAATGATGAAAACTCCGACTCCTACGGTGGTATCATGAAGATGGACGAGGAGCAGGTCCAGTTGATGAAACGGCGCGGCGGCGTGGGACACGACCTGTCTGACATACGCCCCTCCGGAAGCCACGTGCAAAACTGCGCGCTCAGCTCCACCGGCGTGGTTCCCTTCATGGAACGCTACTCCAACTCCACCCGCGAAGTGGCCCAGGATGGCCGCCGCGGCGCCCTCATGCTTACCATCTCCATCAAACACCCCGACTCCGAGAAGTTCATTGACGCCAAAATGACAGAAGGCAAAGTCACCGGCGCCAATGTCTCCGTGAAAGTGGATGACGGTTTTATGAAAGCGGCAAAAAGCGAAACCCCCTACGTCCAGCAATACCCCATCCGCTCCGATAATCCTCAAGTCAAACAGGAAATCGATGCAAACAAACTGTGGAAGAAGATTGTCCACAACGCTTGGAAGTCCGCGGAACCCGGCATTCTTTTCTGGGACACCATCCAACGCGAATCCGTGCCTGACTGCTACAAGAGCGAGGGCTTTGAGACCGTTTCCACCAACCCTTGCGGTGAAATCCCGCTCTGCCCGTACGACAGCTGCCGCCTCATCGCCATGAACCTGTATAGCTATGTGGAGAACCCCTTCACTGACAAAGCCTACTTCAACATGCCCCTCTTCAAAGAGCATGTACAGTGTGCCCAACGTCTGATGGATGACCTCATCGACCTGGAGCTGGAAAAAATCGACCAGATTTTGGCTAAGATCGAAAGCGACCCTGAAGGTGAGGATGTGAAACGCGTGGAACGCGAACTGTGGCTCAAAATCCGCAGACAGTCCACCAAGGGCCGTCGCACCGGCTTGGGCATCACAGCAGAGGGTGACATGCTGGCAGCTTTGAACATCCGCTACGGCTCCGACGAGGGTAACGCCTTCTCCACCGAAGTGCACAAACAACTCGCCCTGGCCGCCTACCGCTCTTCCGTCAACATGGCCAAAGAACGCGGCGCCTTCCCGGTGTATAGCTGCATCAAGGAGGGTCACAACCCCTTCATCCAACGCATTCAGAAAGCCGACCCGAAGCTCTATGAGGATATGATCCGCTACGGCCGACGCAACATCGCCCTGCTTACCATCGCACCCACCGGCAGCGTGAGCATCTGTACCCAGACAACCTCTGGCCTCGAACCCGCCTTCAACGTCTATTACAAACGCAGAAGAAAAGTCAACCCCAATGACATGTCCATCAAGAAAAACACGGTGAAAGACGTTATGGGTGACAGCTTTGAAGAATATATCGTGTTCCATCAGAAATTCGTTACGTGGGCCGAGACCAAAGGCTATACCTACGAGCAGATGACCACCATGACCGAGAAAGAGATACAGCTCCTGATGGAGCAGTCTCCCTACTACAAAGCCACTGCCGCAGACACGGACTACATCAAGAAAGTGGAACTCCAAGGCTCCGTCCAGAAATGGGTTGACCACTCCATCTCCGTCACCGTGAACCTGCCGAACAACATTGACGAGCAGACTGTGGGCGATTTGTACATGAAAGCATGGGAGGTTGGCTGTAAAGGTCTCACCGTCTATCGCGAAGGTTCTCGCGACGGCGTGCTCATCACCACAAGCAAAGAAGAGAAGAAACCTGAAAAACAGGAAAAAGCCAAAAATTTCAAACGACCTAAAGAACTCCAGGCCGACGTCATCCATTTCAAGAACAACAATGAGGACTGGGTGGCCTATATCGGCTTATATGATGGCAAACCATACGAAATCTTCACTGGAAAGACTGGCGAAGAGAGTTTCATCCTGCCCAAGTGGGTTGACCACGGCATCATTGTCAAAAACCGCCACGAAGACGGCACCAAGTCTTATGACTTCAAGTATCTTGACAAAGCCGGTTACGAGGTGATTCTCCGCGGACTTGACCGCTGCTTCGACCAGGAATTCTGGAACTATGCCAAGATGACCTCCGCTTTACTGCGCAATGGCATCCCGGTCAACAATGTCGTCAGTATCATCTCCGGACTCAACTTCCGTCAGGAGAGCATCAACTCGTGGCGCAACGGCGTATGCCGCGCCCTTAAGAAATTCGTCCAGGACGGTACCAAGCAGAAAGGTGTGGAGTGTCCCAACTGCCACCAGCATGATACCATGGAGTTCAAGGAGGGTTGTCTGGTGTGTTCCAACTGCGGATACTCCAAATGCGGTTCCTAAGAAACCATTAACCTATTTTCTATAAATGGCCGAAAGTAAGATTGTAAACTTCTATGTACCCTGCCAGATGGATCTGTTCCAGTCTGGCACGGTGCGCAGCGCCATGACTGTACTGGAGCGTCTTGGCGACCGTCTCCAATACTTTAGTGAACAAACTTGCTGCGGCTGCCGATTTTATCTGGAGGGGGAAATCTCCTATGCAAAAGATTTGGCTATCAAGGTGCTGGACTGCTATGATATAAAACTACCTTTTGTCATTCCAGACAGCACCTGCGCCGGATTCATGAAGACGCAGTACAAACACCTACTCAAAAACGCATATACCCCAACCGATTTATCCATGTTCACACAAAATGTGTGGGAGTTGTGCGACTATATTGTAAATGTGAAGAAAGTGGAGAATCTTGGCAACACATTCAATCACAAAGTATTTTACTTTAAATCCTGTGCCGCCCGCAATGTGTACCCAGAGAACGATGCTCCCGAGACGCTGTTGCGCAACACCCAGGGTTTGGAGCTGCTTATGGATGACGATATTCACGGATGCTGCGGCGCAAACGGCCGTTTCTCCATAGTCAATCCTGCGGCTTCAGAAGCACTGACGGGCGAAATTGTCAGCAGAATCTACAACATGGGGGCCCAGTTTATCACCTCCACGGATATCCGCTGCCTCCAACACCTGGACGCATACAAAATGGCGCATGGCGTGGATTTGGAAATCATTCACATTGCCGACATTCTGAAAGGGGAATAGGCGGTTTACAAATTCACCACCTTGAAAGTCTTTCTTTTTCCGTCTTGTAAAACAGTTACAAGATACATGCCTTTTTGCCAATCGGAAGTATTGACAGAAAAAGACTCATCGGAGCTTTCAGCTTGATATACCAGTTGCCCTGTGATGGAATGGACCTCCACGGCAATGGATTTGCCACTCTCATTGCGGAGGTGTAAGTTATTGTTTATGATGGGATTCTGGACAACAGAAACCGAAATCCCATTGTGTTCATCAACGCCGCCGCCAAGATAAACCACAACAACCCAATCTTTGGAAGTGCCATGGGGTGTAGTCAACGTATAGGTTACAGCGTTGTACAAATTCACAATGTCTCCAGGATTTGGCGTACAAGAAACCCCCAAAGGAATGGTGACAGTAGGCACGATAGAGGATAGGTCAGGTTGAAGACAACCAAAGTAGTAATACAAAGTGTCCCCATTTTCGGAGAAATTAAAGACAATATCATCAAAGTTAGAAATTTGTGGGTTGTTGCTCACTAGAATCCTGAAATCCAGAATATCGGGATACAGTTCCATGACCGGATTGTATGTCACAAGTCCGTAGCTGCTGTTGTCGTTTTGGTGATAAATCACATCTTCCGCGTGAGTTGCATCGTTGCTGCCCCAATAGTTGCCAACGGCACTCATATTGCAGCTGGAATTATTGTAAAGTTCATACTCCACATTGTTGTTGCCATTGTCGTAAAGCACATTTCCGCCGGGATCTTCAGCGGTGCCCATATCAATATTGTGGTTGTAAATGGCAGTAACGCCCCACAAATTGCCATGGATGAGGTTGCGGCGGAGTTTGGCTCCGCAAGTGGTAGAGGAACCATAGATGCTGATTCCGCTGCCTCCGTTGTTGGGATTGGTTTCCAGATTGTTGTTCCGGATGATGTTGTCTTCTATGATTGCGTATATGTTTGTGCCGTTTTGCGTGTAGCCATATCGGTTGTTTTCAATCACATTGCCTTTAACCAACAACAGCGTGTTACTGGATCCCATGTTCATGATGCCGATGCCGCCCGACATGTTTTGTGCTACGCCTTCAATATAGTTATCCATAATGATGATAGTGTCCTGGTCACCAGGTCCTATATTGATTTGGGGCACATTGGCATTGCTCAGGTCATTATTATAGAAATGATTGCTGAGAATTTTCGGAGAACCTGCCGTGTTAACTGCTGAGGTGACAGCAGCTTTTTGGTTGTCGTAAAAATAACAATTCTGTATGGTCGGGTTGCAGTTCATATAGTTGATCACCGCATCGCTGAAATTGGTAAAACCGCAATTGTCAAACACAACCTGACCGGAATTTAACAATTGGATTTGATGTCCGTATCGAAAGTCAACATTGGAAAAATAGGCCGGAGCGGCAGTTCCCAAGCAGAGCGTGAAAAAGGATGTGCCCGTGGAATCGCCGATGACAGACAGACGGTTGACACGGGGTTCGGTCATGATTGCACCGTTGATGGTTATGGTAACACCATTATCAATCTGAATATCTGTAGCACCGCCCTCCAAATATAAGATATCGTTGGCGGAAATGGTGATATCCTGATGGATTTGAAAACATCCGTTTTGCGACATGCTGACTGCCCCATATGCAGCTAAACTTAACGATGACATGTTGTAATTCGTGCCGTTGCCCGGACTCACCCATTGGCCGAAAGCGCAAAAGTAAACGATAGTTGCGACTAATAAGCTGAAAATTCTTTTCATATTTATCTATTTATTGATGATGCATATTTTGATACCGCAAAACTATAAAATATATTCATCTCATCATCATTTTTGGCAAATTATTTGCTTATAACAGGCCTGCGGTTGTGTGCAAACAGAACCGCTGTATGAGTATGGAATAATAAATAATTAAAAATAAACATATTATGGAACAAGAAGAGAAGGTAACCCAACAGCAAGAACCCGTTGAAAACAATGAGGTTTTGGAAGAAAATGATGCTCAAACTGACAATTTGTCGGAAGAGACTGACACGCAGAAGAAGAGCGGACTTTTTTCCAAGAAGGGCAACAAGGATAAGCTTAAGATTCAGGAAATGGAGAAAGCGTTGGAAAACGCCAAAATAGAAAAGGCTGAATTGAACGATCGTTTTCTGCGTCTCTATTCGGAATTTGATAACTATAAAAAACGCGTTAACAAAGAGAAACTCGACCTGATTTCCACAGCATCGGAAAAAGTTTTTGTCAACCTCCTGCCGGTGATTGATGATTTTGAAAGAGCAATTGCTGCCAACGAGAAGGCAGAAGATGCCGAAGCTATCAAAGAGGGTTTTGTTTTGATTTACAACAAAATGTTACAGCTGTTGAAACGTTTTGATGTGGAGGAAATTGCTGCGAAAGGCGAACCGTTCAACACAGATTTCCACGAAGCGATCACCCATTTCCCCACCGACAAGGAGGAGGACAAAGGCAAGGTCATCGATGTAACCGAGAAGGGATACAAAATCAAAGACAAAGTCATTCGTTATTCAAAGGTCGTGGTCGGCCAATAAATCCATTACGTATTCTGTAGAGACGCACGGCCGTGCGTCTCAAAAAAAATAAAAATATGGCAGAAAAACGAGATTATTACGAAGTGCTGGGCGTTGACAAAAACGCGTCAGCGGAAGATATAAAAAAGGCATACCGCAAGTGTGCGATGAAATATCACCCTGACCGTTGGGTGAACGGCACCGAACAGGAAAAGAAGGATGCCGAGGAGAAGTTCAAAGAGGCGGCAGAGGCATATGATGTGTTGAGCAACCCCGACAAGAAGTCACGGTACGACCAGTTCGGTCATGCTGGCATGGGTGGTGCCGCATCCGATTTCTCCGGTTTTGACATCAGTGACATATTCTCACATTTTGCGGACGTGTTTGGTGGTGGCTCCGGCGGATTCGGATTTGGCGACCTCTTTGGCGGCATGGGTGGCGGCGGAAACAGTGCCCAGCGCGTGCGCAAGGGCGGCAATATCCGCATCAAGGTAAAACTCACCTTGGAGGAAGTGGCCACCCCGACCGAAAAGAAAGTGAAAATCAGCAAATATGTTGCCTGCGAACATTGTCATGGCTCCGGTACAAAGGACAGCCATAGCAAAGAGACATGCCCCACTTGCAAGGGACGCGGACAGGTAATACGCCAGCAGCGCAGCATGTTCGGCATCATACAACAGGCCTCCGTTTGCCCGCAGTGCAACGGCTCCGGCGAAATCATCAAGAACCCCTGCCCACACTGCCACGGCAACGGAATTGTCCAAGGCGAAGAGGTGGTCCAACTTACCATCCCCGCCGGCGTGGACAACGGAATGCAACTCACCATGCGCGGCAAGGGCCATGCGGCTGCCAACGGCGGCATAAACGGCGATTTGCTGGTGGTTATCGAAGTCGCCGACCACGACGTGTTTGAACGCGACGGCAACAATCTATACCTCAACTACTATATCAGCTTCCCGCAGGCCGCACTCGGCTCCACAGTGGAAATCCCCACCCTCACCGGCAAGGCCAAAGTCAAAATTGCCGCCGGCACCCAAGGCGGACAAATCCTGCGCCTCCAAGGCAAAGGCCTTCCCGAACTGCATTCACGCAATGTGGGCGACCTCATCGTAAACGTGAACGTCTGGACACCGAAGAGCCTGACTCGCGAAGAAAAAGACATGTTGGAAAAAATGAGCTCGCACGAGAACTTCGTGCCTAAACCCGGCAAAAACGACAGAAGCGTCTTCAACCGCGTTAGACAGTTTTTCAGAGATTAACAATCTTAAAGTCTTTGGGATTATTTTATGTTGATGAAAGGGACTGCACCGCCGGTGTACTCCGGTAGTTTGCCATCCCATTTCTGGACGGCTTCATACTCTACCAATTTGGGATTCTTCTCCAAAGCATTGGCTTTGATACGAATGGCTTCCGCCTCTGCCTCCGCTTTGATTTTGGTCTGCTTCGCCTGCTCCTCAATTTGGATGGTGACATTCTTGGCCTTCAGTGCATTTTGTTCAGCCACTTGCTTTTCCTTGATAGCAGTCTCAAACTGGTCGTCAAAATCAATATTGACCAGTTGGAAATGGATGTTTGTAAAATAGCGTTTGTCTAGTGTCGCTTGCAATTTCCTCTCTATTTCAAAACGAACTTTGTCACGGTTTTCCACAATCTGAGTGGCATTGAAATTGCCGAAACTGCTCTTCACAGCACTGCGGATGTATGGTTCCACAATCCGCGTATGATAATCCGTGCCCACATTTTTAATCAGCATGCTGACATTCTCCCTTACCAAATCATAGTTAATCGTATAACTGACTTCCGAGGTCTGAACATCCCGCGTGTAAGAGTCCTCCTTACCGTCGAATTTCTTCTGCTGCACATTGACTTTCTGAATAGTTTGGATAAAGGGAATCTTGAAGTGCAAACCGTCTGAAATAGGTTTATCCTGGATTTTTCCAAAGGTAGATAATACGCCTCGCTCTGTGGATTTAACAGTATAGAACGAACTTAAAAACGTGATAAACAAAAACAGTCCAAAAATGCTGTAAAGAATCCAACTGATGATTTTTCTGTTTGAGGGGATTTCACTTCTCATAATAATTGTTTGTAAAGGTTAACAATTTCGGAATTCGAGGCGCAAATGTAGTAAAAATCTAAATTAAAGAACAAATACAAAATAATTTTGCGATGATCACAACGAAACGGGCTGGATTTTTTCCGTTGCAAAATCAATCGTGAAGAAATATTGGGTATGTCCGTTGGTCACACCCACAACCGGCGCGCGCAACGTTTTATTGTAACGACCTGCCTGCTCAACAACCGCCTGCGTGATTTCCACCTCCGGTGCCTTGCACTCCACCACCATCCAGGGTTTTCCCTCCAAATCAAACACCACCAGATCATAACGTTTTTTGAGCCCGTTCACCGTGATGGCTTTCTCCACGGAAATGTGCGTAATGGGCACTTTTTTCACATTCAGAAGAAAGAGAATGAACTGTTGGCGCACCCGTTCCTCAGGCGTCAAGAGCAGCCACTTTTTGCGAACAGGGTCAAAAACTTCGGTTTTACCCTCTTTCTCCCGTTGTCTGAAAGCGTATTCCATTATCCCAATTTTGCTTTGTAAGCAGCATATTCGCCAGGTTCGGACAATAGCTCAAACTCCCCATCCTTGTGTATCATGCCAATGGACGGATGAAGTACCCCGTTAAAAAAGGTGGTTTTCACCATAGTGTAATGGATCATGTCGTCAAATACGATACGGTCGCCAAGCTCCAGCGGCTCGTCAAAGGCGAAATCACCCATGCCGATGTAGTCGCCGGCCAGGCAGGAGCATCCGCCCAAACGGTAAACGAATTTGTCCTCAGGGGTAGGCTCATGCGCTCCGAGCACAGTTGGCTTGTAAGGCATCTCCAGACAGTCGGGCATGTGGCAGGCAAAGGAGACGTTGAGCATCGCAATTTTAATGCCCTTGTTCACCACAATGTCCTCCACAGTAGAGGTCAGCACTCCAGTCTGCCAGCCTACCGCCTCACCTGGTTCAAGTATCACCTCCTCAAGGTTGGGATAGCGGCTCTTGAAATCCTTCAGCAGCTGTATGAGATGGGGAATGTCATAATCCGCGCGGGTGATGTGGTGGCCTCCCCCGAAGTTCACCCACTTGCACTGGCGGATATAGTGCGCAAATCGCTCTTCAAAAGCTTCGAGGCAATGCTCTAGCGCGATACTGTCGTTCTCACAAAGCACATGGAAGTGGAGTCCCTCGATTCCCTCAGGCAGATCCGCAGGCATATCTTCAGCCAGAATGCCCAAACGCGAACCCGGCAACGCCGGATTGTACAGGTCGGTCTCGATTTCCGAATACTCGGGATTCACCCGCAAGCCGAAACTGACCTTTTTGGGACTGCCCAAAGCTACCTCCTTGTATTTCTCCCATTGGGTTAAAGAGTTGAAGGTTAAGTGACTGCTATAGATTAACAGTTGGCCAAACTCCTCTTCCAAGTACACGGGAGCGTAGGTGTGCGCGTCGCAGCACATCTCCTCTGAAATAAGCCGTGCCTCGTTGAGTGATGAAGCTGTGGCACCGGCCAGATAGCTCTTGATAAGCGGGAAGGAGCGCCAGAAGGACATACCCTTCAGCGCACAGATGATGGAGACACCAGCTTCTTTCTGAACCAGATCAAGCAGTTGCAAATTGGTTTCCAAAGCGGTCTCTGAAAGAATATAGCAAGGCGAAGGCAGGGATGTGTAGGCGTTCATAGCTGTTATTCAACGTTAGTCTTCATGTTGTGTCTTCCCACCAATCTGTATGTTTTCATACCGCCGATGAGGTTATAGACGTTTTCAAATCCGGATTGCATGAGGATGCGGGAGGCCACATAGCCACGCAAACCCACTTCGCAGAAAACAATCGTCTTCTTGTCTTGCGGAATGTCATCCAAAAACTCACGCAATTCATCTACCGGGAAGTTCTGCGCATTCTGGATGGAACCCGTCTTGTATTCCTGGATTTCACGTACATCAATGAGGTTGAAATCCTCGTTATGGTCCAACATCCCGTCCAGTTCGGAAGCTTGGATGGGGTTCATCAAGTGGGCGAAGATGTTTTCGGCAACCATACCGGCGAACATCACAGGACTTTTTGCCGAGCCGTAGGGCGGAGCATAGGCATGCTCGCTATTCACCAAATCAAAGATAGTACCCTGATGCTTGAGAAGCAAGGAGACCACATCGATTTGCTTGTCCACGTTTTGGGTGCCTACAGCTTGTGCTCCCAGGATGCGTCCGTTTTCGGGATCGAAGTTGAGTTTCAAATGGATAGGCTGCCCTCCCGGATAGTAGGTGGCATGTGGTGCCGGATGCGTGATCACCGTTTGGAAGTTCATCTCCAGCTTATGCAAGGCTGCTTCGGAAAGTCCGGTGCTGGCAGCTGTCAGATCAAAGATCTTGGCAATAGCTGTGGCAACAGAACCTTGATACTGAACACTCTGCGGATAAACCATGTTCATGGCGGCTATACGGGCCTGCAGGTTAGCTGGGCCAGCCAGGAAGTTGCAATAAGACTTGCCCGTCAAGGGGTTTGGAAACTCTATGGCATCCCCTACCGCGAAGATACATTCGTCAGAGGTTTGCAGATACTCGTTAACTTTGATTCCGCCTGCCTCCCCGATTTCAAGACCGCACGCCTTTGCCAATGCGGTGTTGGGGCGCACGCCTATGCTAAGGATAGCCAGGTTGCAGGGCAGTGCAGTGCCGTCCTCCAGCAGAACGGTCAGCAAACCCTCTTTTTCCTGAAAAGCGGAGAGTCCGTTTTGGGTGATCACCCGCACACCCTTGTCTTGGAGATGCTGTTGCACTATAGCGGCCATCGGCCAGTCGAGGGGCGTAAGCACATGGTCAGCCTTCTCCACCACCGTAACGTGATAGCCTGTCTTGCTCAAGTTTTCCGCCATCTCCAATCCGATGAAGCCGCCACCTATCACTACAGCAGAAGCGTTCTCTTTCAGATTATCAATAGCCTGAATTTTGATGCGGTCACAGTCGGCCACGTTACGGAGCGTGAAAATATTGGGCAGATCTATGCCGGGTACGGGAGGTTTTACCGGCTCCGCGCCCGGTGAAAGCAGAAGTATATCGTAATCTTCCTCATACTCTTTACCATTCCGCAAATTCTTGACGGTAACAGTCTTGCGCTCCCTGTTGATGGCTGTCACCTCGTTCAGCGTGCGCACATCCGCGTCATAGCGGTTACCGAATGAGACGGGGGTCTGAAGGAAGAGCTTCTTACGATCCTCAATGGTGTTGCCTATATAGTAGGGAAGACCGCAGTTGGCATAGGAGATGTACTCCCCTTTTTCAAACAATACGATTTCCGCATCTTCATTTACTCTTTTCAGTCTGGCAGCCGCCGAAGCACCTCCAGCCACACCGCCGATAATCACATATTTCATAAGTTCCGGGATTTAAAAACAGGCACAAAAATACAAAAATTAGGAAAAAAGAAGAATTGGATTTTTCTTCTATTTTTATACTTTTGCCGCTCAAAAAAAACGCATCATATGAAGAAATTTCTTGTTGCCCTTATAGTAGGTTTTGTCACGTTTTCCGCATTCGCGCAAGCAGAACATTATACGAAGCCGGCCTTCCCGCACCATGCCACCGCAGAGGAGCGTCAGATGCTTGGAACATGGTACCGCAATGTGCAGTTTTCCGCCCCACCCACCGGCCCTGTTTCGGCCATCGCCGAGTTCCAGCCCATGGCCGGTGTGATGATTGCCTACCCACTGGGCATACCCGTAACCCTGGTGAGCGAACTCTCCATGATTACGAAAGTGAAAGTGCTGGTCTATCCCGCCTCTGACAGCAATTCCGTAAAGTCCTACTTCGCTTCCAGCGGCGTCAACATGGACAACATAGCCTTTTGGGTCATCAACCATGACAGCTACTGGACAAGAGACTACGGCCCGTGGTTCATCCTTGACGGAAACGACCAGATAGCTGTGACAGACTTCACCTACAATCGACCGAATCGCCCGCACGATAACGCTGCAATGGAAAGTATTGCTAACCTGATGGGACTGAACCGCTACGAAATGCCCATGGTGCAAACAGGTGGCAATTACATGACCGACGGCTACGGCACTGCCGCCTCCACCACACTTCTTTTAACGGAGAATCCCAACCAAACGGCATCCTCACTACAGGCTATAGCCGGCAACTATTTGGGCATAACCAACTACATGCTGTTGGATGACCCTTTGAACGACTACATTGAGCACATTGACTGTTGGGGCAAGTTTTTGGATGTGGACAAGGTGCTCATCGGGCAGGTGCCTGCCTCCGACTCCCGTTACAGTGAATATGAAGCGGTTGCCAGCACCTTCGCCAATGCACTAACCCCATGGGGCAATCATTACCAAGTGTTCCGCGTCTATACGCCAGGCGGGTGGAGCTACACCACACCTTACACCAATTCACTGATTTTGAACGACCACGTGTTTGTACCGATTGGCGGCAACCAGTGGGATAATGCCGCCCTTGCCGTTTACCAGCAGGCTATGCCCGGCTATACCATCGTTCCCATAAGCAAAAACAACTATTCACCCGAATGGGAAAACACGGATGCGCTGCATTGCCGCACGCACGAGCTTGCCGACCCCGGTATGCTCTATATCAAACACTATCCTTTGCTGGGAAGCCTTGACCTGCCCTCCACCACTACTCTGCAGGCAGAAATCAAGGCCCTGAGCGGAAATCCGCTGGTTAGCGACTCTCTGCTGGTTTATTACCGCACCAACAACGGCAGCTGGCAGACCACTCCGCTCGTGGGGGTGGGTGGCGCCAACTTTGAAGCCTCTTTCCCCGGTTTGCAAGCAGGAGATGTGGTGGATTACTACATCTTCGCCAAGGACGAGTCAGGGCGTCGGGAGTGTCACCCCTACATCGGGGCCGCCGACCCGCACCAATTCACCGTATTGAGCGTGGGCGTGGAAGATCATGCCACCTCCAACACCATTGCCCTATACCCCAACCCGTGCAGCCGGCAGTTTACTGTGAATTGTCCGAAAAACGCCCAATCCATAGAGATTTTCGACCTGGCCGGCAACCTCATCTACAACACCACGGACTGTGAGACCACGACCTTGATAAACACTTCCGGTTGGTCCACCGGCCTTTACCTGGTTCGGATAACCGATAAAGGAGGCAGTGTACACAACCGGAAGCTTGTGAAAAAGTATTAGAAAAATATTAGAAAAACTGTAAGCCGATCTCCCACTTCGGCAAGTCAACGCCGTTTTTCAAAATAGGTGTTATGCGATATTGTCCATAAATGGACAATACATTGGTGAAGCCTACGCGCAAGCGCACACCGCAGTCCAATTTGTTAATCCCATCACGGAAGTAACGCTTCTCGATTTGGACGTTCTTAACATTGTTTATCTCGGTCTTGGTCTTCAAATGGCCGCCTGTAATCCAGTCGCCATACACACCCGCCTCCACATAGAATTTGGTGTATGTATAATTTACCAGAACCAAACGATGCGTAAACTCCAAATCAAACTGGGTGGTTTTCATATTATGTTTAATAACGACAGACTCCGGCACCGGATCACGCAGATTACACAATCCCGCCGGGTCGGTATTGGCTTTCAACGCATACCAAGAAGAACCGAATCCGATACGGAATCCCAATCCGTAAATTCTGGACACCTGCCAATTGTGGTTAGAACTGAAATAGAACGAACGGGAAAGTCGGTTTGTCTGGTGAATGTTTCCTGTCGGTGTCCACATCGAAGGCAGCATAAAGGAGGCATTGAGGGATAATCCTGAAGAATAGTGACTTCTTCTGCGTTTAAATATTTTTGAATCGGGTCCCATGTAATCGTAATTATCGCGACTCTTGTAAGAAGCCATAGAGGTATCGGCTGCCGGCAGCTTGTTTTTACCCACCACATACTGGGCATACTGGTCGTCATACCAGAAATTGACCGTTTGGCCATACAGCAATTTCTTTTTGGAAACACGGAAATAAGCATCCTGTCCAAGAGAGTCCAGTTCTATTTTTTTGGCATTAAAGTTCTGCAAGCTGCCATCACCGTTCTGGACGTTATAGAACAGTTTGTGCAAGTCATCTCTATCGACGGGCACAACATAGAGGTAGTCATCGTCTTCAACCAAATCAAACGAATGTTTGTTCTCTTTTTTGTTGTCAGTAAAATAGGCGGCCTGTGGCACGCCGTAACCGAAGGCATAGTCGAAGTAGGGGTAATGGTTAGCGGACTTCTCAATTTCCTCTAAAAGCTGCATAACGGTCCATTCGGGATGCATCTGTTTCACGCAAGCGGCGAAGCCCGACACCATCGGGGTGGCGAAGGAGGTGCCTTGTGCATGTGTGAAGTTTCCCTTGGCGGAAGCCACCATATCGTTGCCGCAGGCCACCACATTGGGCTTGCGCCGGCCATCGGCTGTGGGCCCGAAGGAGCTATAGTATTCTCTCACATCCAGGGAGCTCACTGCACCCACCGACAACACGCCATCCGCATCGGCGGGGGTTATCAGCATCCGCCATTCCCGTTCATCGCCCTCATTGCCCATGGCTGTGCACACCA
Source organism: uncultured Bacteroidales bacterium (assembly GCA_905233745.1). GTDB lineage: Bacteria > Bacteroidota > Bacteroidia > Bacteroidales > WCHB1-69 > F23-D06. The sequence goes on along the minus strand of CAJODA010000034.1, from coordinate 1,440 downwards.
AAATGCCCTTGCTGGCGGCGGTGGCAGCGCCCTTGGCCACAATGGAGGTCTTGCCGTCCATGTCTTTCAGGTTGTGCAATTCCTTGCCATAACCCAAGGAACTGCTCACGATGGAGGCACCGTTCTGGTCGGCCCACTCCAGAGCCTGCACCCACCAAACCTCCTCTTTTCTCTTTTCGGATTCCACTTCCGTGCGCGCGAGCAGGAACTCTGCGCCGGGAGCAAGACCCAACATGGTAGTATCGTTCATAATGCCGGCTATACAACTCAGCACCATACGGCCATGAGAATTGTAACCATAGACATTCTCTTTCTTGGTTGCAAAGTTCCAAGTCTTCACAATCTGGTTGTTATCGCGCAGATGCTTGAAAGCGGGATGCGTGTCCACATCCGGGAAACCGCCGTCAAACACAGCGATACGCACACCCTTGCCGTTGATACCGCGCTGTTGGAACTTCTCGCCCTGCATCATATTCACTTGGGTGAGCGATGCATCCAGGACGGGAGTATGCTCTTGTACCGAATACAATGTCGGTTGGGCAACTGTTGTGATTTGCTGCACGTTCGAGACGAAGGGAAGCTCGCGCACCAGCGAAATCTGATCTTCAGTAGCCATAACACCAACTGCATTCAGCCAGCGGGACTCACCAATATTCTCGTTGACGAGAGCCTCAACCTGTTGCTCATAATCCCGATTTACAGGGTAGTTGGTAATATCATACAAGTCTGCATGATGGAGTTTGTAGCGTTCTATGGCTTTTGCATCGAAATACTCGTACGGATCAAACACCGTATTCTGTTTGTCGGTGAAAAACACCCAGTAGAAATTCTGCGCCTGGGAAAAGCCGAGGAACGTGCATAAGAGGATGGAAAAAAGGAAAAGTTTTTTCATGTTATTTGTGATTTGTGACTAGTGATTTGACTATGGTTGAGTTGTTGTTTTTGGAGGATTAACTTTTGATTGTAAATGGCGAATATAACCGGATAGTAGTTTTTAAACTGTCGTGACTTGATTGAAAAGCGTATGATCAGGTTTGATGTATTCTAAATCAACGGATATTAACAACTGCGTTTCCAGTTCGGATAATGAACCTTGGGCAACATAAGAAAACGTAAAATTTCCTTATTATTGTCCCTCCCCGCACCTTCCGCAATATTTGATGGGATAGAGACAGCAGATCTTCTCATTTGTGAAAACAGTCCATACTGTTCCTCAGACGGAAAATCCTTTAATGGGAGATACACATCTTTCACCAATTTCATACTCTCTTTCCAAACATTCAAATCCTTATGATTCATAACATCTCCATTCACTAATCACAATTCACCAGTTTCACTATCTCCTGAATATCAACACCCAACAATTTCATATTTTTAACAAAGGCGGGGACTTCCATCTCCAAGAACTGCTTTTTTCGTATGGCTATGATTTTTTCTGTG
>CAJODA010000033.1 GCA_905233745.1 uncultured Bacteroidales bacterium | reverse complement strand
CAATGAACCTCCATCCCAAATCCGGCCCTTCTGCCCTACAAGGCTTATGCCCTGTTTCCCTCTCATTTGGGACCGCAAAAATACACTTTTGTACCTTACATTCGCCTACTCCTACCCACTTTTTTTTATTTTTTTTCTTATCATATTGATAATCAGTTTGAAAAAATTTAATTTTGTTTGATTTTTTATGGTTTTCGGGCTCAAAAAAGGGCAAAAACAGGCCTTTTTGAGAGAATTTTCGGAGGTGTTTTCGGAGCAGTTTCGGAGTTTTTTACAAAAGGCTGCGAAAAAACATGAAAAAGAGAGGGTAAAAAAACGGTGAATTAATCGCACTTTATTATCCTCCGAACCCCTCCATACGTGGCCCGATAATTCGAATCCGAGAAGAAACTGATGCACACACTATGATTTCCCGAGGAGGCGTGGATGAATTTGAAATCTACTGTTTGTTGTTAATTCCAAGGATATACAATATATATATAATAGGACGCTATCAGTGTTAAAATTCTTCTCTATGGTAAAGCCCCGACTTTTTTGTATTTTTGCGGCCTCATTTTGGAAAAGCTGTGGAAGTAATAGACAAAACTCGTGAATTAGAGACCAAAAGCATCGGTCATCTGCTGTGGATATACGCACTGCCCTCCGTTATCAGCCAGATTATCGCCTCCATATATAATATTGTGGACCGCATCTTCATCGGACATGGAGTCGGGGCTCTGGCTATTGCCGGTCTCGCCATCACGATGCCTATCATGAACATCATCCACGCGCTCGGCTCCCTCATCGGCGTAGGCTCCTCGGCCCGCATGTCCATCGTGCTGGGACGCAAAGATGTGAATTGGGCCGAGAAAATCCTCGGCAACAGCATGATTTTCACCATTATCCTGGGCGCACTGTTCGTTTCATGCGGCTACCTCTTTATGGATCGTATCCTTACTAGCTTCGGCGCAACAGCAGAAACCCTCTCCTACGCCCGCGAGTACATGCTCATCGTGCTGCCCGGCATGTTCTTCACCACCATGACCTTTAACCTTACCGGTCTCATCCGCGCTTCCGGATACCCGCTGAAATCAATGTTCATCATGGTGGGGGGAGCCATTGTCAACATCATACTCGACCCCATCTTTATTTTCGGGATGCATCTCGGCATTGCCGGCGCCGCTTGGGCCACCACTATCTCTATGACCCTCACGGCTATCGTGGCTGTGATACACTTCTTGCAACCCTCCTCGTTTATCCGCTTCAAAGCACATGGATGGATACCCAAAGGCTATATTTTCCGCAATATCACCCTCATCGGCATGAGCCCGTTCCTGATGAATGTGTGCGCCTCTTTTGTGGTTGCCCTGCTTAACAAACAACTGCTGCGCTACGGCGGCGACTTTGCCGTGGGCGCCTACGGCATCGTCAACACTTTCGCCAGCCTCCTGGTCATGCTCATCCTCGGCATCTGCCAAGGCATGCAGCCCATTGCCGGATACAACTATGGGGCCGGCCATGTTGACCGACTCAAGCATGTCTATCTGCTCACCTTGAAAATCTGTGTGGCCATAGGACTGGTTGGCAGCATCATCACTTGCACATTTCCGGCTGCCATGATGCGGATCTTCACCACCGACACGGAACTTATCCGCATCGGCATACCCGCTATGCGTTTCCTCACCGTGATGTTCTCCCTCATCGGATTCACCATTGTCAACTCCAATTTCTTCCAGTCTATCGACAAACCCTGGATTGCCATCGTCACCAGTTTGTCCCGCCAACTTATCTTCCTGCTCCCGTTTGCTTACATTGTTCCCGCCATATTCACCAGAAGCGGACTCGACGGGCTAACAGGCATCTGGGTCGCCTGCACCATCTCCGATGTGATGGGTGCTGTGCTGGCTGCCATCTTACTTTACACTCAGCGTGAAATCTTCACAGATGTCACACCGCACGAGCGCAAGGTCCGGAAAGAGGCGGGGCCGCAGGAGTGAGACATCATACTGGAGACTTTAGACCGAAGACCGTTAATCGCAAACCGCAAAGAAAAAAAACAACACAATCGGACCATCTTGTTATAAAGTGTACTTTTGCAGTCTTAAACGAAAAAAACAACAATTATGAAAAATATTGCCCGTCACACGATCACCTCCGCTCTACCATACGCCAACGGCCCTGTGCACATCGGCCATCTTGCCGGTGTCTATATTCCCGCTGACATCTACGCGCGCTACCTGCGCAACAACGGCCAGGATGTACTTTTCATCGGCGGCTCCGACGAGCACGGCGTGCCCATCACCATCAAGGCGCGCAAGGAGGGTGTGACCCCGCAAGACATCGTGGACCGCTATCATAACATCATCAAGAAGTCGTTTGAAGATCTCGGCATCTCGTTTGACATCTACTCACGGACTTCCAACCCCACGCATCACGAAACCGCCGCTGCCTATTTCAAGAAACTGTACGACGAGGGCAAACTCATTGAGAAGACCTCTATGCAGTACTATGACGAAGAGGCCAAACAGTTCCTCGCCGACCGCTACATCACCGGCACATGTCCGCACTGCAAGAACGAGCATGCCTACGGCGATCAATGCGAGGTGTGCGGCACCTCTTTGAACGCCACCGACCTCATCGATCCCAAATCCGCACTGAGTGGAAACACCCCCGTGTTGAAAGAGACCAAACACTGGTATCTTCCTTTGGACCAGTATGATCCGTGGTTGAGAGAGTGGATCCTCAAAGGTCATAAGGATGACTGGCGCCCGACGGTCTATGGCCAGTGCAAATCGTGGATTGACCAAGGCTTGCAACCCCGCGCCGTCACGCGCGACCTCAACTGGGGTGTGAAAGTGCCGCTGGAAAATGCCGAAGGGAAAGTGCTCTATGTATGGTTCGACGCGCCTATCGGCTATATCTCCGCCACCAAGGAGTGGGCCGCTGAACACAACACAGAATGGGAGAAATGGTGGAAAGATGAGAATACCAAACTGGTGCACTTCATCGGCAAGGACAATATTGTGTTCCATTGCATCATCTTCCCCTGCATGCTGAAGGCTGAAGGCTCCTACATCCTGCCTGACAATGTGCCCGCCAACGAGTTCCTCAACCTTGAGGGCGACAAGATTTCCACCTCTCGCAACTGGGCTGTGTGGGCGCACGAATATGTGGAGGATTTTCCCGGCAAACAGGATGTGCTCCGCTACACCCTTACCGCCATCGCACCGGAAACCAAGGATGCAGACTTCACCTGGGCCGACTTCCAAGCACGCAACAACAACGAACTTCTGGCCATCTTCGGCAACTTCGTAAACCGCACTGTCGTCCTCACCCACAAATACTACGGCGGTATTGTGCCCGAACATGGCGAATATTCCGACTATGAGAAGGAGATTGTGGCCAAAATGGCAGAGTTTCCCAAAATCATCGGCGACTCCATCGAGCATTACCGCTTCCGCGAGGCCCTGCAGGAGTTCATGAATCTGGCCCGCATCGGCAACAAATACCTCACCGACACCGAGCCGTGGAAGAAGCAGAAAGAGGATCCGGAGGCTGTGAAGACTATTCTGCATCTTTCCCTGCAAATTTGCGCCTCTCTCTCCGTGTTGTGCGAACCTTTCCTGCCCTTTACCGCAAAGAAACTGCAACATATCTTAAATATTGACACCAAGAAATGGCAGGATGGCGGACGCGCCGACCTGCTGCAAGTGGGCGCAACCTTGAACCCGGCGGAATATCTCTTCGAGAAGATTGACGATGAGACCATTGCCCGTCAGGTGCAGAAACTGCAGGACACCAAGAAGGCCAACGAGATTGCCGCTGCTGACGCCGAACCTGCAAAAGCTGACGTCTCTTTTGAAGATTTCCAACAAATGGACCTCCGCGTGGTTACCGTGCTGGAAGCCGAGAAAGTGGCCAAGACCAAAAAACTGCTCAAACTGAAAGTGAATACTGGCATCGACACCCGCGAGATTGTGTCCGGCATTGCCGAATACTACGAACCGCAGGACCTCGTCGGCAAACAGGTGCTGATGTTGGTGAACCTTGCCCCGAAGAACATCAAGGGCGTGGATTCACATGGCATGATCCTGATGGCCAAAAATGCAGACGAATCCCTTAGCCTGATGCAACCGCAGAAGCCCGTGAAAGAAGGGAGCATCGTGAGATAGCCGTTGGCTGTTGGCGTGGAAAAACAAATCATCAATTTGGGCAGAAACTGTCCAAACTGAAAAATTCCAATCCAAGAATAAAGTTTTTACTCGATTTTCAAGATTTTGATGGTTTTCAAGCCCGTGGGTATGGTGATGTCGAAGACATCGCCCACCCGGTGCCCGAATAGTCCTTTAGCCATAGGCGAGGTGAACGGGATCTTACCCTGAGCAGCGTTGGCTTCGTCCACACCTGTGATTTGCAACTGCATCTCGTCACCATTCATCCTCAACGACACAACAGAACCAAAAGCAACCTCACCGTTATTTTTGTGTTCCGTCACCTTGGCAATCTTAATGCGGTTTTCCAACAACTCCAGTTTTGCGTTCAGAAAGTTTCGCATAACACGCGCATCTGTCTCCTGACCGCCTGTATCAATGGCATCACGCTCATCAAGGATTTCCTGTCGCTCCTGCATCAGCAAATCCATACCCAATGGAGTCACATAGTTCACTACCCCTGGAGGCAGAAATGCCCGTGGAGGAACCATCGGGGTCTCTTCCTGATCCCCTTCTTTGACAAAACCTCTGCTCATATCAGATATATTTTCTTCTCAACAAATCACACAAAGAGAGATAGGCAGTTGCTGTGGAATCCCAATAGTATTTTTTCTTCAAAGCCTCCAAACAATCAAACGCCTCATCCATACTCGCACACTGGTTCAATTGCTGAATGGCGGCACTGAACTCCTCGCCCTTATTGTTAAACAATTCTTTGATGAAGGTGAACTTATCATTGATAGAGATGGCTTTGGTGAGATCCACCACCTTTGCATGCTGGAATTGGGTACCCAAGGTGCGGTCCTCCTGCTGCTTGTTGAAAAGATCGTTAAGAGATCGGGGAGGAGTGGGCTTGGAAACGGGCTTAGGTGCCGGTTCAGGCTTTAATGCCGGTTCAGGCTTAGGTGCCGGTTCAGGTTTTAATGCCGGTTCGGGCTTTGGTGCCGGTTCGGGTTTTGGCGTCTGCTTGAGCGGTATAAACTGCAAAAGGTCATCTTCATCATCGGCTCCCAAAGTTTCGGGGGCAATTACCTCCTCCGGCTTTGGAGCCACTTGGGAGGGTTGCGCTACCGGTGCTTTCGGCTTTGCTTCAGGCTCCTTTTTAGGCTCCACGTCAAATTTCAGTTCGGAAGTCGGCACGGGCTCCACTTCCTGCTCCGGCGCACCGTAACTTTCATGATCAGTGTCGAAAAACAGGTCCACATCTTCCATCATTCCCTTGTTAACCTCATACTCGGGTTTCTTTGATTCCACCGCTTCTTCCTTCTGCTCTTCAACTTTTGTTTCTGTTATGCTATTCGGCTCATTCAAAGGAGGTTCCACCTCTTCCAATGCCTGGCATTGCAAATAGGCTTTACGAAGTTTTTCCAGAAGTATATCCTTTTCAATTTTAGGAAGAGAGCCCTTCTCAGCGCTGATAATCAAAAGATTATCAATTATTTCATTGATCGTTTTAAAAGAATTTTGCATTTTATGAAGCGTTTATGGTGTTGGGGTGCGCAAATATTTTTAATTTTGCGGCTCAAAAAAAAACGGCCAAAAATACAAAATTCTTTAATCGGGCTGCCTAATGTTTCTGGAAAATAAAGCAAATAGGAACACAAAAAAAGGATGGATCGAAGTGATTTGCGGGTCCATGTTCTCCGGAAAGACGGAAGAGCTTCTGCGCAGAATCCGCCGTGCGGAATTCGCCCGTCAGGAAATTGAACTGTTCAAACCCGCCATCGACACCCGTTATGATGAGACAGACGTAGTGTCACACAACGAGAATTCCCGTGTTTCCACGCCTGTGCACAACTCCTCAGAGATTCTGCTATACGTGAACATGGAGTCGGTGGAAGTGGTGGCCATTGATGAAATCCAGTTTTTTGATGACGGGATTGTGGAAGTATGCAACACACTCGCCAATGCTGGCATCCGTGTGATTGTCAGCGGTTTGGATATGGACTACTTAGGGACTCCCTTCGGTCCTATGCCCAAGCTGATGGCAGTGGCAGAGTATGTAAGCAAACAGCACGCTATCTGCACACGTTGCGGCGACCTGGCACAATACTCACACCGCATTGTGGCCGCCGGTGGTCAAGTGCTGTTGGGGGAGAAAGACTCCTACGAGCCTCTTTGCCGCCACTGTTTTAATGAAGTCATGAAAGAGGAAGAACAATCAAAAACTAACTAATAATCTGATTAATATGAATCTAATTGACAAAATCAAAGCAAATGCCATTCAAGCCAACAAGAGAATCGTGCTGGCTGAAGGTGAAGAAGAAAGAACGTTGAAAGCTGCTGACATCATCCTCGATAAAGGATACGCAAGCCTCGTCCTGCTGGGCAACAAGGCTAAAATAGAGGCCCTGGCCGCGGAATGGGGTTTGAAAAACATCGGCAAAGCTGAAATTATCGATCCGATAGACAACCCGAAAAAAGCGTTCTATGCTGAGATGCTTTACGAAATTCGTAAAAAGAAGGGCATGACCATTGAAGAGGCCCACAAGCTGGTTGAGGATCCCCTCTACCTGGCCACCTTACTGATTAAGAATGGTGATGCTGACGGCGAGGTCACCGGTGCCCAACATTCCACTGGTGATGTGCTGCGTCCTGCATTCCAAATCGTGAAGACCCTGCCCGGCATCTCTGTGGTTTCCGGTGCCTTCATCATGTGTTTCCCCGACAAAAAGTGGGGTGATGATGGCATCATGGTGTTTTCTGATTGTGCTGCCGATCCCAACACGGACGAGAACAAGCTGGCCCAAATCGCGGTGGTCACCGCACAAACCGCCCGCATCATCGCCGGCATCGAGCCGAGAGTGGCCATGCTGAGCTTCTCCACCAAGGGTTCAGCCAAGCATGAGCTCGTGGACAAAGTGGTGAACGCCACCCGCATTGCCAAGGAGATGGATCCCAACCTTGTAATTGATGGTGATCTGCAGGCCGATGCCGCCATTATTCCGGATGTGGCCGCCAAGAAAGCTCCGGGCAGCCCCGTGGCCGGCAAGGCGAATGTGCTGGTGTTCCCCTCTCTTGAAGTCGGCAATATTGCTTACAAACTCGTGCAGCGCATGGCCGGTGCCGACGCCGTTGGCCCTGTGATGCAGGGTATGGCAGCCCCCATCAACGACCTCTCCCGCGGTTGCTCCGTGGAAGACATCGTCAGCCTTGTGGCTATCACCGCATGCCAGGCTGCCGGTAATAAATTCTAATCAGAATTAAATTAATTGTTGAGACGCACGGTCGTGCGTCTCAACAAATTTTTATTATCATGAAAAAAATCGCGACCCTGATATTGGCCCTCTTTCTCGCCTTTTCCGCTGGAGCTCAGGACTTCAACGTGCCGAGAAACTTGCGGAATGGGGCGCGACAAGCTGAAAAAGCCAACTCCGAACCTCAAAAGCCGGTTTTCTTTCTTGGCGGAAACATAAATTCCAACTTTGGAAGACAGTTATCCTTGGATCTCGAAGGCGGCCTGTATGCCGCTCCCTGGTTGCGCTTTGGCGTAGGTCCCCGGTATGAAATGACCTTCAACTACTACTCAAAAACGGTCGCCCACGCTTTCGGTGCCTCCGCATTCGGTGAATTCATCATCGCCAACTATCTGATGCTCCACGTAGGATATGAGTTTTTGAACTATCCGACCTACGAGGAAGACGGTTTGGGAAACTATTATCTAAACCGTCCCATACGTAAAAACATTCACGCCCTGGCTTTGGGTGCCGGATTCCATACGTACATCAGCCAAGGGGTAGCCATTCAAGCCCAATATCTCATCTACCCGATTCAAACCAAAAACGATTATTACGCCATATTCCTGCCCATGTTCGCACGTATCGGTGTGACTGTGGACCTGTAACCGCCGATTTATCGCCATTATGTCCAGATTTACTCTTAATTTTCTGTTATCCAGGCGCATTCTTAAAGACAAGGGCAATCGGTTCTCCAGACCGATTGTCCATTTGTCCATAGGAGGCGTGTCATTGGGACTGGTCATCATGATGATTGCCATCGGGGTCACTTCGGGATACAAACAGACCATCCGGAACAAAGTCATTGCAATGGGTTCGCACATCCGCATCACCCATTTCGATCAAAACTACTCGTTTGAGCAGGTGCCCGTCAATCGCCACCGCGCCTGTCTCCAGCAGCTCACCGACAATCCGGAAGTGCTGCAGGTTCAAAACTTCGCCACCAAGATGGGAATCATCAAAACCACCGATCAAGTGGAAGGTGTGGTGCTAAAGGGTGTGGACGGCACCTTTTCCTGGGATTTTTTCCAAAAAAACATTGTGGAAGGCGAAGGGTTTTGCACATCCGACACAGCCCCAAACAATAGCATTATCATCTCCAAACGGATGTCAGACAAGCTACAGTTAAAGGTGGGCGACAAGGTGCATACGTATTTCGTTCAGGACCCGCCGCGCCAGCGCAGTTTCAAAGTGTCGGGCATATACGAAACAGGCTTGCCCGAATATGACAATATGTTTGCACTGGTGGATCTGCGACATGTGCAGAGACTCAACGACTGGGAAGACAGTCTCGTCAGCGGTGTGGAGGTGCTCACCCGCGATTACGACAAGATTGACGAAACCGGCAATTACATCCACCGCCATATCGACTATGACCTGAAAGCGGAAACCATCAAACAGACCTATCCTGAAATTTTTGAATGGATAGCCCTGTTTGATATGAACGTGGCCGTACTGCTGATCATCACCACGTGTGTGTGTCTGATGACGATGATGTCCATCTTCTTCATCATCGTATTGGAGCAGACGCAAACCATCGGCATCTTGAAATCGTTGGGGATGAAAACCAAGCAGGTGGTTGGTACATTTATGCTGGTGGCGGGGGATATTTTGCTGAAGGGAATGCTGATTGGCGATGCCGTGGCTATCCTATTGGGAGTGCTTCAGCAGAAATTCCATCTTATCAAGCTGAACCCCGACACTTATTACGTCAGCTATGTGCCCATACACTTCGATTGGATGCAAGTGTTGCTGCTGAACGCCGGCGTTTTTGCGTTGTGCATGGCGGTTTTGCTGATTCCCGCCTGGGTGGTGAGCCAGAAAATCACCCCCGTGAGCGCGGTGCAGTTCGAGTAAGTCGTGACAAGGGAAACGTCACGCGCAAACGGGTGCCGGATATAGCTTGGCACAGTGGTCAATTATAGCGTTGGCGTTATCAAAACCCGCATTACAAACTTTTCTATCCACATTGCCGTCGTAACCCATAGACAGGTGCATGGTGTTGTAGCCGGCCACAATGGCTGCCAGTAGTTTTCGGTCGCGTTTGCCAGCGGCTTCCTTATATTTTTCAATGGAGGGACGACCTTTGCCGTTGCGCACAGCAAGCACGGCATCTAATGCAATCAGACAGCCGTTCCACAGCGTGTTTCCCGCCATTTTGACATATTTTCCATCCGTGTAAAACTTCAGCTCGGAATCATAGTTGGCTTTTTGAATGACTTCTTGGGCATTGGCCACATATCTTCTGGCCTCTTCAATGGGATTTTGATTTTTCATAGTTTTGAATTAAAAGTTGAGAGTTGAGGGTTTAGAGATTTAGGGGTTGGGTTATATGTTGTGGTTGCAAAGATACGAAGGATATTTGTTTTATCGGCCGTTTATTAAAAATAATTTTATCATTGAAAATGAAGACGTTAGTAAAATTCAGATGTGTGAATTTTACAACGATTTGTTAATTGTATTTTTGGTTTTCGCAAAAAATTAGATTTAAGAGGCAGGCCGTAGGTCTGCCGGGCTAGGTAGGGGGGGCGCGTTAGGTATTGTTCGCGGCGCTGGTGTCGCGTGCGCTGAAAAACAATGCCCGCCGCCGCGAAATTCAGTCACAGGAAGATGGCCGCGTGAAATGTTGAAAGAAAATAAGTTGCCCCATGTCCGAGCAAAAGAAAAAAAGTGTACTTTTGCCGCCCAATTTAAAAACACATATTTTTAACAAACAAACAATTAAAAAATTATGGCAAATCAGTACGAAACCGTTTTCATTATGACGCCCGTTTTGTCTGAAGAACAGATGAAGGAAACGGTTCAAAAATTCGAGAAGATCCTCACCGACAAAGGCGCTGAGATCGTGCATCAAGAGAACTGGGGCCTCCGCAAACTGGAGTATCCCATCCAGAAGAAGTCATCCGGCTTCTATCATTTAATTGAATTCAAAGCGGAAGGTTCCGTGGTTGAGGCATTGGAGCTTCAATACCGCCGTGACGAGCGCATCATCCGCTTCCTCACTGTGAGCATGGACAAATACGCCATCGCCTACGCCGAGAAGAGACGTGCAAACCGCAAGGAAAAAGCCGCCGCCAAAGAGGAAGTGAAAGAGGAGGCTCCCGTAGTAACGGAACAACCCCAGGAAGTTAACAATGAGTCTAATCAAACAGAACAAGCAGAATAATTATGGCACAACAGAATGACATCAAATACATTGCTCCCGTAGCAGTTGATATTAAGAAAAAGAAATACTGCCGTTTCAAAAAGAGCGGCATCAAGTACATCGACTACAAAGACGGTGAATTCTTGAAGAAATTCGTGAATGAGCAGGGTAAGATTTTACCGAGACGACTCACCGGCACCTCTCTGAAATATCAGAAGAAAGTGGCCCAGGCCGTTAAGAGAGCCCGCCATCTGGCGCTGCTTCCGTTCGTAACCGATAATTTAAAATCTAACTACTAATAGGAGACATTGATATGGAAATTATATTAAAACAAGACGTACAGAATTTAGGCTATGCCGACGACCTCGTAAAGGTTAAAGACGGCTATGCACGCAACTACCTCATCCCGCAGGGACTGGCAGAACTGGCAACGCCCGCAAAGAAGAAAATGCTTGCCGAAACGCTGAAACAACGCGCTTTCAAGGCTGAGAAGATCAGAAAAGAGGCTGAATTCCTCGCCGGCAAAATCGAAGGTCTTGAGGTCACTATCGCCACCAAGGCTTCCGAAAAAGGCACGATTTTCGGTTCCGTCACCTCTATCGCCGTCGCTAACGCTCTGAAAGAGCAACACGACATCGACGTTGACCGCAGAAAAATCATCATGCACGAAGACCATATCAAGGAACTGGGCCACTACACCGCCCAAGTCAACCTGCACAAGGACTTCAACAAGGTGACCATCAACCTCAACGTGGTTGCAGAAGAAGAGTAGTATTATCAACTTAAAAAATAATCCCCGATGAAAGTATATCAAACAAATGAAATCAGAAATGTTGCCCTTATTGGCGGTAACCGCACTGGTAAGACAACATTGGCCGAAGCTATGGCATTCCACGGCGGCGTTGTCAGCAGAAGAGGCACAGTAGAAGATAAGAACACTATCTCCGACTACCGCGAAGTGGAACTGGAAAGACAGCAGTCTATCCAAAGCACCGTCATGTACGCTGAGTTTGAGGGTAAGAAAATCAACATGATAGACTGCCCGGGCTTCGACGACTTCATCGGCGAGACTATCGGAGCTCTGAGAGTGGTCGACACCGCCCTGATGGTGATCAACTCCCAGAACGGCGTGGATGTGGGTGCTGAGATTCAATGGCGCCGCACCAAGTCCATGAACGTTCCCGTCATGTTTGCCGTGAACCAACTGGATCACGAAAAAGCCAATTTTGACGAGACTCTGCATCAGCTTAAGGAATATTTCGGCGGTAGCGTTATGCCGTTCCAATATCCCGTAAACGCTGGTGTCGGCTTCGATTCCGTCATCGACCTCTTGCAAATGAAACTCCTCAAGTTCCCCGCCAACGGTGGAAAAATGTTGGTTGAAGATATTCCTGCCGACCAGATGGACAAAGCCGAGGAGATGCATAATGCCCTTATCGAAGCTGCCGCTGAGAATGATGAAGCCCTTATGGACAAATTCTTCGAAGAAGGCACCCTTTCCGAGGATGACATGGTAAAAGGTCTGAAACTCGGTATCGCCAACCGCGGAACCTTCCCGGTGATCTGCATCGCCGCCAAGACCGACCAAGGTGTTGACCGCCTCATGGACCTCGTTATCAAAAACTGCCCCGCTCCAAGCGAGGCTCCCGCCATGAAAGCCACCAACGGCAACGAACACAAGTTCAATGCCGCTGAACCTTTCGTGGGCTTTGTGTTCAAAACCACTATTGAACAACACCTCGGCGAGGTTGCGTTCATGAAGGTTTGCGACGGTACCATCAACAAAGCGGATGACGTGCTGAACACCAATACCAACACCAAGGAGAGAATCTCCCAGCTGCTGGTCTTCGCCGGCAAGAACAGAGTGGAAGTTGACAAGGCTGTGGCTGGCGACATCATCGCCACCATCAAGCTGAAATCCACTCCTACCGGAACCACGCTGGTGGCCAAAGGCGACGATATTATCGAACCTACCGCTTACCCGGATCCCAAATTCCGCACTGCCGTTCGCGCTAAGAACAGCGCCGATGATGAGAAACTCGGCCAGGCTCTGAATGAAATCCGCAAAACCGACCCGACCTTCCTGATGGAACAGTCTAAGGAGTTGAAGCAGATGATTATCTCCGGCCAGGGTGAACAACACCTCAACATCGTGAAATGGATGATTGAGAAACTCAACAAGATTGAGGTCGAATACTATGCTCCGAAGATCCCGTATCGTGAGACTATCACCAAGTCCGCCGAGGCCATGTACCGCCACAAAAAACAATCTGGTGGTTCCGGTCAATTCGGCGAGGTGCACATGCTCATCGAGTCCTACTACGACGGCATGCCCACCCAAACCAAATACCCGATCCGTGCCACGGAGACTTACGATCTGCCTTGGGGTGGTAAACTCATCTACAACAACTGTATTGTGGGTGGTGCCATCGATGCTCGCTTCATGCCCGCCATTCTGAAGGGTATCATGGAGAAGATGGAAGAGGGTCCGCTTACCGGTTCCTACGCCCGCGATATCGTGGTGAACATCTACGACGGTAAAATGCACCCGGTTGACTCCAACGAGTTGGCATTCAAATTGGCCGGCCGTAACGCTTTCAAAGAGGCCTTCAAAAACGCTGGCCCGAAGATTCTGGAACCTATCTACGATGTGGACATTTTTGTTCCCTCCGACCGTATGGGTGATGTGATGACCGACCTCCAAGGCCGTCGTGGTATCATGATGGGTATGGACGCCGAAGGCGCCTTCCAGATGATTCACGCCAAGATTCCGTTGGCAGAGATGAACAAATACTCCACCACGTTGAGTTCCATTACCTCCGGCCGTGCTTCCTACAGCATGAAATTCGCCGAATATCAGCAAGTTTCTGCTGATGTCCAAGGCGAAATCATCAAGAAGTACGAAGAGGAGCACAAAGACGAGGAATAATATTTCTTCTCAATATGGAAACGCCCGACCAAAGTCGGGCGTTTTTTTTATCCTGCACAATAATATTGACCACGATAGTATTGGCAAAATGGCACATATTTAACTAAT
The DNA here is from genome assembly GCA_905233745.1 of uncultured Bacteroidales bacterium. Classification (GTDB taxonomy): domain Bacteria; phylum Bacteroidota; class Bacteroidia; order Bacteroidales; family WCHB1-69; genus F23-D06. The sequence goes on along the minus strand of CAJODA010000033.1, from coordinate 7,901 downwards.
AATTGTTAATAAACGGTTGATTACAAGCGTTTTATATTTTTTGTATTTTTGCAGCAAAAAAAACTATGATAAACAATATGCAAGAAAAGGAGAATTTGATGATTCTTCCAATATCTAAAGATGAAAAAGCAGTTGATAATTACGGGAATTTTGACACGATTCGAGAAATGATATATTGTGTCAGGAATTGTCGTATTATGGTTGATGCCGATTTGGCATATTTGTATCAAATTGAGAACAAATATCTTAAGCGGGCTGTGAGAGCAAATATGGATAGATTTCCACCTGATTTCATGTTTGAATTAACGAACGATGAGTTGGAGGGTTTGAGGTGCAAAAATTGCACCTCAAAAAGCCGTGGAGGTAATCGTTACCCTTCAATGGCCTTTACTCAAGAAGGAATTGCCATGCTTTCAGGTTTGCTGCGTACACCCGCTGCCATTCAAATGAATATCAACATCATGCGAGCTTTTGTCGCAATGCGCAACAGAATAGCCACCCTGTCAAGCTTGGAGGTAGATCGCGAAAAGATACTCCATAGGATGGATAACTTAGACCACGAAATCAACAATATACTAAGGGATTATCACGACTTGAATTTTTCTCAAGAACAGTTTAAAGATGAAGTTGATATGCAACTGGAATTAATCAACTATACATTGGCAGAATTGAAATCAAAATTGGAAATTAAAACTGTTGTCCCGCCAAATCCTGCCATAGGATTCAAATATAATGCAGAGGAAAAATAAAGTGTCAGAATTGTTACATTCGCCATGTCACTTTTTTTAGTTTTGGGGTTTGAGATAAGAAAATTTTGAGAAGACTAATTGGTTTTCCCTTGTTTGTTTTTTTGTTATTTTTGCGTTTCCCTAAAATGACAACTATTTTCTACCCCTATTATGAAAAAACTTTTTATCGCAATTGCTTTACTGACACTGATTTGTGGCTGTAAGAAACAAGAACAGACCGATGCCAAGATCATCGGGAAACCCGAAATCCAAGTCCAGGACGGACGCTTCACCCCGGAGGTGATGTGGGCGCTGGGCAAGATGGGTGAGAAGGCCGTCTCCCCCGACGGCAAACAGATTGCCTACACCGTGACCTATTATGACATGGAGGAGAACAAGGGCAACGCCGAAATCTACCTCATTTCCACTGAAGGCGGCGATGTCACCCAACTCACCACCACAGCATCCAGTGAATTCAACCTCGTTTGGAAAGATGACAATACTTTGCTCTTCTGCCGCGATAATGACATTCAATCCATGGATGTGAAAACCAAGAAGGAGAAAAAACTCGGCACCGTGGAGAGTGGCATTGAAGGCTTCAAACTGGCCCCCGACGGCAAGTCCGTCGTCTATATCACCACCAAACCTGTAGTGCGTCCGGATCACCTCAACCATCTCTACGCCGGTCTTGACAAAACCACCGGCCGTATCAACGAGGACCTGATGTACCGCCATTGGGACAACTGGGTGGATGAATATCCTCAAATTTTCTTAGCCAAATTTGATGGGAAAAATGTGGATGTCAAGAATTCCGTTTGCCTGATTGACAGCACCTTTGAGTGCCCGATGCGTCCGTGGGGTGGTGTGGAACAGTATAACTACAGCCCGGATAGCAAGAAGATTGCCTACACCTGCCGCAAGAAAACCGGCGCCGACTACGCACATTCCACCAATAGCGACATCTTCCTATACGATATTGAAAAGAAGACTACCCGAAACCTCAGCGAAGGCATCATGGGCTATGACCAGAATCCGGTTTTCAGTCATGACGGCAAAATGATTGCCTGGGAAAGCATGGAGCGCGATGGCTACGAAAGCGACAAACTTCGTCTCATGGTGATGGATCTTGCCACCGGAACCCGCACCGACATGTCCACGAATTTCGACTACAACTTCGTGGGAATCAACTGGACTGACGATGACAAGGAGATTCTGGGTGTGGTTTATTTCCGAGGCACGGACCAGATTTTTGCTTGCAACCTCGAAACCAAAGAGTTCCGCCAGATTTCGTACGGTTACCACGATGTTCACAGTTTTGAACTGGTCAATGGCAAACTCTACGCCGACCAAGTCTCCATGCAATACCCCTCAGAGATTTATGTCTATAACCTGACGGATAACAAATCCGAAGGCAAGAAAATATCCGCCATTAACGATGATCTTCTCTCCCAAGTGCGCATGGGCAAGGTGGAGGAACATTGGATCACCACCGTGGACGGCAAAAAGATGCTGACCTGGCTGATTTATCCGTACAATTACGACAGCACCAAGACATACCCCGCACTACTCTATTGTGAGGGTGGCCCGCAATCTGAAGTGGGGCAATTCTGGAGCACCCGCTGGAACTTCATGGTGATGAGCGGTGCCGAATACTTCATCATTGCACCCAACCGCCGTGGCACCATCGGCTTCGGCACTGAGTGGTGCGAGGCTATCAGCGGTGACTATGGTGGTCTATGCATGCAAGATTACATGACTGCCGCCGACTTTTTCGCCGACAGCGTGAAACAGATTGACAAGGAGCGTCTTGGCGCCTGCGGTGCCAGCTTCGGCGGCTATAGCGTCTATTGGCTCGCCGGCCATAACCACGATGTAAAAGGTTACAATGGCGGACGCCGTTTCAAAGCCCTGCTGGCCCACAACGGCATGTTCAACTTCGAGCAGCAGTATTTGGAAACCGAGGAACTTTGGTTCGACAACTGGGATCTCGGCGGTCCCTATTGGGATTGGAACAATCCGCAAATCAAGAAAAGCTATGCCTGCTCACCGCATCTGTACATCGACAAATGGAACACGCCTATCTGCGTTATTCACAGTGAATTTGACTTCCGTATCGTGGCTTCCGAAGGCATGGCTGCATACAATGCCGCCAAGATGCGCGGTTTGGATGCACGCTACCTCTACTTCCCCGATGAAACCCACTGGGTGCTGAAACCGCAGAACAGTCTGCTCTGGCATCGCAATTTCATCGATTGGTTCAACATTCATTTGAAATAACAAAGGCCTTTTTTTGTACTTTTGCAGCCCTAAAAAAAACCGTATTATGTCAGCAATCACCCATACCAATTTCAATTTCCCGAAACAAAAGAGCGTTTATCACGGCAAGGTTCGTGATGTATACAATATCAACGACGAAGTTCTTGTGATGGTCGCCACTGACCGTATTTCCGCCTTTGATGTTATCCTGCCAGAGGGCATTCCCTCAAAGGGACAGATTCTGAATCAGATCGCAGCCAGATTTCTGGATGCCACACAGGATATCTGCCCCAACTGGAAACTGGCCACACCCGATCCCATGGTAACAGCAGGTGTGCTCTGCCAAGGCTTTCCTGTGGAGATGATTGTGCGGGGATACCTTTGCGGCAGCGCCTGGCGTTTCTACAAGAACGGCGGACGCAACCTCTGCGGCAACATCCTGCCCGAGGGCATGCGCGAGAACCAGAAGTTCCCCGTCCCCATCATCACCCCGACCACCAAGGCCGAGCAAGGCGAACATGATGCCGACATCTCCAAGGAGGAAATCCTTGCCAAAGGACTCGTGTCCCCGGAAGATTATGCCGTGATTGAAGACTATACTATGAAACTGTTCCAGCGCGGCACCGAAATCGCCGCCAAGCAGGGTCTTATCCTCGTGGACACCAAATATGAATTCGGCAAGGCAGGCGACAAAATCTACCTGATCGATGAAATACACACGCCGGATTCCTCCCGCTACTTCTACGCCAAGGGATATGAAGAGAACTTCGCCCAAGGACTGCCCCAAAAACAACTCTCCAAGGAGTTTGTGCGCGAGTGGCTCATGGCCAATGGTTTCCAAGGCCAAGAGGGCCAGCAGGTGCCCGAAATGACCCCCGAAGTGGTGAACGGAATCACCAACCGCTATGTGGAGCTTTACGAGAATATAACAGGGGAGAAATTCGAACCCGCCGACACCGAAGCCGCCGAAGAACGCATATACAACAACGTGATGAACTGGCTGGAAAGAAGAGATTAGCGAGTAGCGAATTACGATGAGCGAAATCTATACTTGCTAATCGCTCATCGATAATCGTTAATCGATCAGACACGAAATACAGATAAAAAGACAAATAAAATGGAATTAGCCTCTAAATACGACCCGCAGATTGTAGAAGATAAATGGTACCAGTACTGGACCGAACACCGTATGTTCCATTCCGAGCCCGACAGCCGTCCGGCCTACTCCATCGTGATTCCGCCGCCCAATGTGACGGGTGTATTGCACATGGGACACATGCTCAACAACACGATTCAGGACGTGCTCGTGCGCCGCGCCCGTATGCTCGGTTTCAACGCCGTTTGGGTACCCGGCACTGACCACGCCTCCATTGCCACTGAGGCCAAGGTGGTGAACATGCTGAAGGAAAAGGGTATTGACAAAAAGGATCTCACTCGTGAGGAATTCCTGAAACATGCCTGGGAATGGAAAGAGAAGCACGGCGGCATCATCCTCAAACAATTGCGCAAATTGGGAGCTTCATGCGACTGGGACCGAACCAAGTTCACCATGGACCCCGACCTTTCGGAGGCTGTGATTGACATTTTCGTCGATTTGTACAACAAAGGCAAGATATACCGTGGCGTGCGCATGGTCAACTGGGACCCCAAAGCCCTGACAGCCGTTTCTGATGAAGAGGTGATTTACAAAGAGCTGCAATCGAAGCTTTATTACGTGCGCTATCAGATTGAGGGCGAGCCTGGCGAGTACATCACCATCGCCACCACGCGCCCTGAGACCATCCTTGGCGATACCGCTATCTGTATGCACCCTGAGGATGAGCGTTATGCCAAATACAAGGGGAAACGCGCCATCGTGCCTATTGTCAACCGTTCCATTCCATTGATTTACGATGAGTACGTAGAGCGCGAATTCGGTACGGGTGCACTGAAAATCACACCCGCGCACGACATCAACGACTACAATCTGGGTATCAAGCATCATCTGGAAACCATCAACATCTTCAACGACAACGGCACGCTGAGCGAGAACGCACAGTTCTTGGTCGGCATGGACCGCTTCGAGGCCCGCAAGGCCATCATCCCGTTGCTGGAAGAGGCCGGCAGTCTGGTGAAAATTGAAGATTATGTGAACAAAGTGGGCTTCTCCGAGAGAACCAACGAAGTCATCGAACCCAAGCTCTCCCTGCAATGGTTCTGCAAGATGGACGAGATGGCCAAGCCCGCCCTGGAGGCTGTCATGAAAAACGACATCAAATTCTATCCGGATAAATTCAAAAACACCTACGCTCACTGGATGGAGAATGTGAAGGATTGGTGTATCAGCCGCCAATTGTGGTGGGGACACCGTATCCCGGCCTTCTACCTGCCCAACCATGATTTTGTAGTGGCCCATAACATCGACGAGGCCCTCAATATCGCCAAACAGAAATATCCCGAGTTGAACCTCAGCAAAGAGGATTTGAAGCAGGACGAGGATGTGATGGACACCTGGTTCTCCTCATGGTTGTGGCCGCTCTCTGTTTTCGACGGCATCCGGAACCCCGAAAATCCGGAAATCAACTACTACTACCCCACTTCAGCCCTGATTACTGCTCCCGATATCATCTTCTTCTGGGTAGCCCGAATGATCATGGCCGGTCTGGAGTGGCGCGGTATGATTCCGTTCAAAGATGTCTATTTCACCGGAACAGTACGTGACAAGCTGCACCGCAAAATGTCCAAGTCGTTGGGCAACTCTCCCGACCCCATCATGCTGATGGAGAAATATGGCGCCGACGGCGTGCGTTTCGGCATGTTGCTCAGTTCTCCGGCGGGCAACGACCTGTTGTTCGACGAAGCGTTGTGCGAGCAGGGACGCAACTTCAACAACAAGGTATGGAACGCCTTCCGCCTCGTGAAGGGCTGGAGCGTTGATAACAGCATCGAACAACCTCTGCACACGCGTTTTGCCATCGCCTGGATGAAGGAGCGCATCAACGAGGTGCTCAACGGCATGGAGGAGGACTTCAAGAACTACAAGCTCTCCGAAGCCCTCATGTCCATCTACAAGCTGGTGTGGGACGATTTCTGCTCCTGCTTCCTCGAGATCGTGAAGCCCGGCTATCAACAACCTGTGGACAGCACCACTTTCAAAGAGATCACGGACATTTTCGAAACATTGGTCACCATCATGCACCCGTTCATGCCGTTCATCACGGAAGAGTTGTGGCACGCCCTGCGCGACCGCGCCGACGGTGAGGCCCTCATGCTTGCACAGATGCCTGCTTGCACTCCAGTTAATCAGAAACTGCTCACCCGTTTTGCAAGTGCACGCAGTGTGATTGAACAGGTTCGTCACATCCGCTCCGAGAAGAACATCGCGCCGAAGAACGCCCTCGCCCTCATGGTACATTCCAACAAACCCGCCGACGAAGAGGCTGATGCCGTTATCAGCAAACTTGCCAATATTGATAACATCAACTACGTTAGCGAGGATGCTGAAGTGAGCGGCGCTTCCTTTATCGAAAACCAGACCAAATACTCCATACCATTAGAAGGCTTGGTAAACGCCGAAGAGGAAATCAAGAAACTTCAGGCCGACCTAAAATACACCGAAGGATTCCTGCAAGGTGTGGTGAAAAAACTCTCCAACGAGCGCTTCGTGAACAATGCCCCACAGAATGTGGTGGATATGGAACGCAAAAAACAGGCTGACGCAGAAGAGAAAATCCGCATCATCAAGGAGCAACTTTCAAAACTGCAATAAAATGGCAGCATTGCGATATTTCATGATTCTGGCCCTATGCCTTATCCCGTTCACCTTCATTGAAATAAAAGAGCGCTTCCCGATTATGATAGGCATTACCCTGGCCGTAACGCTGGCCTATTGGCTGGGGTATGCATTATTGCAACGGAAGAAAAAGAAAATGGATGAATAAAAAAATCCCGGCGTTTTGCCGGGATTTTTTTATTCATCATTGTGCCTGTTTCACAATCTTCCGCGTCACTACACCATCCTGTGTCTTGATCCGCAAGGTGTAAACACCATCTGCAAACAGGGACATGTCAATCTGTATGGTGGAATCGTTCACGTGTTCAGTGCGCAGCAGTTTTCCGTACATGTCGAAAATCTGGATTTCAGCATCTTTCCATTGCTCATTCCTCATTTCAAATCCCACATTCACGATGCCGCTCGTCGGGTTTGGATAAAGCGTCAAAACTGGTTGATCATAGTCTTCAACACCCGTTATCGTAATGGTGATGCTGGACTCGGCTGTGGCTGTACATGGCGGATTTGACACCGTAACATAGTAGGTAGTAGCTGTTAGCGGCGACACTACTATTCCCGCATACTCTCCTATATCTCCATTACTCCACACGTACGTATAGCCCTCTTGATGCAATGTATTGTAGATGGTGATTTCTTGCCCAGGATAGATCTCTGTAAGACCACCATTGAATGTGGAAAGAGAAACCTGCGGGGCGTGTTTGATAGTCAGATGCAACGTATCCACCTGCCAGCAACCATCGGCATTTTCATAACCATGAGTATAAATACCGCTTTGGGTGTAAGTTGTGGAATAGCCATCTGCCCAAGTGGGTGTATAGCTTTCGCACCCCTCCCTTACAAACGACATGGGCTCCGGATGGTTTATGGTGAGATGCAGTGTCACTATGCTGTCATAGCCGCCTGCCGTTTGCAAGGTTTGTGTGTAATCGCCACTGGAAGTCAATATTTGGCCGTTCCAGTTGTACTCTTCGCACGCACTGATGGTCTCTTCGGCCGTCACGGCCACTCCATTCCACACGATGTTGGAACGTGCACCTGTATAAGTAATGTCACGAGTGTGGCGCACGCACTGATGGTCGTTGGGCAGCACCACCTCAATCTGGTAGAACAGTGCCGCATCATTGGGATTGTTGTCCGTGTAGGAG
>CAJODA010000032.1 GCA_905233745.1 uncultured Bacteroidales bacterium | reverse complement strand
TTTTCCTTCGTGACCGCCAACGCCAAGATGGCCGACGTGCTGTCGCACCATAATCACCTCATCAACCTGCTGCCGCGACTTGGTGTCCCGTTGGGATTCGGCGAGAAAACCGTCCAGCAGGTGTGCGACGAGAACCATGTTTCCGTCCCGCTGGTGTTGCTCGTGTTCAATGTCTATGTGCGTCCCGACTTCGTGCCCGACGTGGACGATCTCCGTCAATGTCCCATCGAGGAGATTGTCGATTATCTGAAAGCCTCGCACAAGGACTATCTGGAGTATTCGTTTCCTCATATCGAGAACCATCTGCGCGGCGTGGTGCAGGACTGGCATGTGAAGTACAGGACCTCCATCACCATGTTTTTTGAAGAATACAAGAAAGAGGTGGATCATCATTTCAAATATGAGGAAAAGCATGTGTTTCCTTTTGTGCAGAATCTGCTCAGGCACACGGCCTCCTCGAAGGATGCGTCCAAGGTATGGCAGTTCGAGAAGCAGCACAGCAATATCGAGGACAAGTTGCGCGATTTCACCAGTCTGCTTGTCAAGTATGTGCCCGAGGATGTGTCGCAGCGCGAGCGCATCAACATGTTGAATAATATTTTTTCCCTTTCGGATGACATTGAGAAACATGCCATCATCGAGGAGAAAATTTTGTTGCCGTACATTAAAATCTTGATGGATGATGAAAAACTATAAGATTGCCATAGCGGACCCGTCACCCATCATTTTAACTGGTTTGTCTGTCATGCTCAGGGAGTTGGCAGAGTATGATGTGGTGTTGAAAACCAATGATGTGCAGACCCTTGCGGCGCGACTGCATGTGGTCAACCCCGACATTCTGATTATGAATCCGGTGATGATGGACTACTCCAAGCGCATGATGGTGCGCCATCTGTTCGAGGACCTGCCCAACATGAAGATTGTGGCCTTGGCTTCGGCGTTTTTCGACGCTCAGCAGCTGAAGCAGTACCACGGCGTGATTGAGATCACCGACGACGCCCACCGCATCAAGTCCACCCTGAACCTGGTGCTGGAGGCTCGCGACTCGCAAGACGACGATGCGGACTCTGCCCAGCTCTCCGACCGAGAGAAGGAGGTGCTGGTGTGCATGGCCAAGGGCAAGAAGAACAGCGAGATTGCCGACGAGCTCAGCATCTCGGTGCATACGGTCATCACGCACCGCAAGAACATCGTCAAGAAAACCGGCATCAAGTCCGTCGCCGCCCTCACGGTGTACGCGATTTTGAACAACCTGATTGATGAGAAGGATATCATTTAGGGGGTGCACGGTGAAAGGTGAAAGGTGCACGGTGAATGGTGAACGGGGTTAACGTTGGGGTTCCGCTCAACGCTGCGCGTTTCGCGGGGCGGGGGGTGATGTGGGGAGGTTCCGTTGATTTTTGATATCAAAAATCAACGGAATGGTGCAAGGCCGCTTGTTGTAGAAGGGGGAGATGGGCGGCGGGGAAGGCCGTTGGTTAACCGTGACATTAGCCCGCCGCCCATCTCCCTTTCCCCCTCCCTCGCCCGGCGGCACGCACCATTCCGCCGCGAACGTAGTGAGCGAGCGGAACCCCCAACAATACCCGTGTATTGCAGCAAGTGGCGGAATCCCCAAAGTTAACCGTGAATTGTGCTCGGTGGAATCTCTGAATATCACTTATTGCCTTCGTGGAGCAAATCATCTATTACCCTCTTCACCATATCTGCCCAAGGCTCTGTTTTCTCGCAGAATCCGTTTTCTGTAACCAGTTCTTTCCATTCCGGATTGCGGGCGTTGATAAGGGCTAATTTCTCTGCTCGACGCATGTTTTTCATTTGATTCTCCCGTTGTATGGCGGAATTGTAGTCGGGAAAAGATTCAAAATAGACACAATACTCACAATTGTATTTGTCCGTAAACGAACCTTTGTAGTAATGGTTCTTGTGTTGCGCCACCCTTTTGACAATGTCAACCGTGCAACCAACATACAGCACATTATGGTGCTTGTTCGTCATGATGTACGTAAATCCTGATTTCATATTTTGTTTTTGTGTTTAATTGATAAATGATTATTTGTGAAACGCAATAATATTGTTAATGTTGTATGAAATTTGCGCGGCCGTGGGGCTGCGCCCTGGTTTTTGTGTGAGGTTCGTTGGTTAACCTTGGGGATTCCGCCGCCAGCAAAATTACGGAGTTAACGTTGGGGGTTCCGCCGCCGGTGGCGGCGGAATGGTGGTGGTTAGATGGGATGGTGTGGGGAGGTTCCGTTGATTTTTGCTAGCAAAAATCAACGGAATGGTGCAAGGCCGCTTGTTGTAGATGGGGGAGATGGGCGGCGGGGAAGGACGATGGTTAACCGTGACATTAGCCCGCCGCCCATCTCCCCTTCCCCCTCCCTCGCCCGGCGCACGCACCATTCCGCCGCTTGCGCAGCAAGTGGCGGAACCCCCAACGTTAACCGTGAATTGCGCGAGCGGAACCCCCAACATTACCCGTGAATTGCAGCAAGTGGCGGAATGGTGGGTTCCGCTCAACGCTGCGCGTTTCGCGGAATGGTGGCATTGAAATTGAAGAAAAAATGTATATTTGCACCCCAAAAATCAAGAAAAATGAAAGCAAAAAAGTACAAATTTGATGAGCAGTCACTGCCCGAAGTGAACGGATCGGTTGCCGCGTACGATGCAAAGGCCATTGAGATGGAGTGTGCTCCTTCTCCAATGGGACATCCGTTGTCTGAAGAAGAAAAACCAAGCGGTTTTGACACCTGCTATGCCAGATTGAAGGCGGAAGCCGATGCGAAATTTGGCGTTAAAGAGCGCATGACGGTGGATGAGTATTTCGGGAAACTTCGGTATATGGTGAACACATACTATGAAAACATACAAAATCAAGATTGATGGTTTGGCAGAAGCTGATCTTCAAAACCTGTTCGGTTTTCTCATTTCGGTGATGTCATGTATTGCTGCCAACAAATATATAGACGCTATGGTGGATGAGGTCATCTCCTTGTCCACCCTTGCGGACTTGTATCATCCCAGCCATTATGCGGACATACTTTGCTATCACCCTTGCGCCTGCCGGATGGTGTCGCACAACAAGCGATGGGTGTATGTTTTCCATAAAGAGGAGGATACTGTTGTGGTGGATAGGATTTTGCCCTCAAAGATGATAAGGGAGTAGGGGAATGCCCTTTGTTGGATTCGCGGTTAACGTTGGAGGTTCCGCTCAACGCTGTCGCGTTTCGCGGAACGGTGGCATTGAAATTGAAGAAAAAATGTATATTTGCACCTGCAATTCAAATCAATAATTCCTCTATCAATTCAAATTCTTATGAAAATCTACACGATTGAAAATCTGCCCGGCGTTGATTTCGAGGTGCTGGGTGTAGTTACCGGTAGTACTATCCAATCCAAAAATGTCTTCAGCGATTTTGGCCAGTCCATAAAAAACATTGTGGGTGGTGAACTCAGATCATACACCGACATGATGAACAAAGCACGGAGAACGGCAACACAGCGCATGATTGCCCAGGCGGAGGAGATACACGCGGATGCCATTGTCGGGGTCCGCTATGCCACATCAGCCATTGTGGCCCAGGCCGCCGAAGTGCTGGTCTATGGCACCGCGGTTCGCTTCAAATAATTATTATTCCCCTTCTATGAATCTAAAATCATACATCTTATCATTCCTCGCCCTGCTCCTGTGCGGCACGGCCTTGGCGCAGACCTCACAGCAGCAAATCGCGGCGGTGAACGACACGCGCTATGCCAACTACGACATCGTGACCGTTTTCGACAGCACCGATGTGCTGATGGAGGAGAGCGGTCTCAGCCATGTGTATGGCCACAAACTTTATAAGGTGCTTACCCCTGCCGGCGGACGTGATTTCAATACGGTGAAGATGGACTACGACCCGCTGTCGGCGTACGCCGAGATCCGCTCCGTCATCATCTACCGCAAAAACGGCCAGGTGGACACGCTCGACGCTCCGGTGCTCGACTACCCCGCACCGGCACACATGATCTACTGGGGCGCGCGCCAGAAGATGGTGGCCCTGGGCCGTCTTGAACCAGGCGACGCGGTGGAATTTTCCACCTATAAGAAAGGCTTTACTTACGCTTTGCTCCAGGGAGAAGATCCCGACGCGAAGTATATCCCGCCGATGCGCGGCCATTTTTATGACATCGTGCCCTTCTGGAGCGAACAGCCGATAATGGAGAAAGTGTATCGCGTGAGCGTGCTCACGGCCAAGAACTTGCGTTATGCCGTGTATCATGGTAATCTGAAAGTGGAAACCCGTGAGGATGCAAACCGCACCATCTATACCTTCACCCAACAGAACTATTTCCCCGTTAGCGTGCCTGCCAATACATTGGCCAACAACGATATCCAAACCAAATTGCTGCTTTCCACCGCACAAAGCTGGGAGGCCAAATCCACTTGGTTCTATGGCGTGAACGAGGACTACGGCAGTTTCGTGCCCACCGATGAGGTGAAACAGAAAGTGAATGAATTGCTGAAAAAAGCCAAGACCGAGAACGACAGTATCTCTATCCTGACACACTGGGTGGCCGACAATATGCGCTACTCCGGCATCTCGATGGGGGAGGGTGAGGGATTTACGCTGCACAAGTGCGAAATGAACTACACCGACCGTTGCGGCGTGTGCAAGGACAAGGCCGGCCTGCTCATTGCCATGTTGCGCGCCGCCGGCTTCAAGGCATACGCGGCCATGACCATGGCCGGCGAGCGCATAGATGACATTCCCGCTGACCAGTTCAATCACTGCGTGACGGTGGTGCAGCGGCGCAACGGAAACTACCAACTGCTCGATCCCACTTGGGTGCCCGGCGTGCGCGAGCTCTGGTCCAGCGCGGAACAGCAGCAAAACTACCTGATGGGCCTGCCCCAGGGCGCGAAACTGGGCCTCACGCCCGTGTCCAAAGCCGAGAATCATTACATCCGCATGGAGGCCAAGACCAAGGTTGATAAGAAGGGAACTTTGACGGCTACCGTAACCATAACGGCTGAGGGACAATCGGACCGCTCCGTGCGCGGCGTGTTCTACGGCAACCGGACCCAGTGGCAGGACAATGTGGAACGCCAACTCTTTAGCCTCTATCCAAACGCTATTCTCAAATCAGTGAAATACTCTGATGAGGATACTTACCTGGAGCACCCTGTGTCGATTACTTATAAGTTCATTATTCCCGACTATGCTACTGTGGGAGACAAGGAACTGGTGGTCACCCCGTTCCTTGCCAAAGGATTCTTCAAGTTCGCAATGCCGCATCTGCGCTATGATGTGTCGCAGGAGAAACGCGAGTACCCCTTCAAAGACCGCTGCTCACGACTGGTACAGATATCGGAGACCATGACCATACCCACGGGCTTTACTTCCGCGATAGTGCCCAACGACCGCTCCTTCTTGAGTGACCCCATCTCCTTTGATGGCAGTTACAAGTTGGAGAATTCCAAAATCGAGTTCAAAGAGAATGTCCGCCTTGGCAAACGCGTATATGAGGCCTCCGACTGGCCCGCCTTCCGCCAAGCCGTCCTCAACCAGCAATTTTACATGGACACTCCCGTAATTCTTACGCGATAATCGATTGTTGATTATCGATTAAGCGAAGTTCAAAGTTCAAAATCAAATTCTCAATTATTAATTCCCCATTCACCCCTTTTACCCCATGTCCCTTTCAATGAAAAAAACAATATCTCTCGTCCTTATCCTGTTTTTCTGCATAGCAGCCTTCGCCGGCCCCAAATACGACGCCACCTATCATCTGATTTCCAAATCCTATACTCTGAATGTAGATGGAAGTATGGATTTTCATTTTAGAAAAGAGCTGCAACTGTTCTCCAAAGCCGCGTTTGATACCTATGGGGAGACTTTTATCTGGTATAATCCGGAATATCAAACCTTAATAATAAACGAGTCCTATACAATCCGCAAGGATGGCAGTAAAGTTGAAACCCCGAAGAATGCTTTCAATCCCAGTTTGCCTTATGCTTGTGAAAATTGCGAGCGTTTCAACGCTATCCGGGAGATGGTGGTCACACACACTGCGCTGGAATACGATGCAACGATTGTGCTGGATTACACCATTCATACGGAGCAGCCTTTTATGAAAGAACTGATGGAACGCGTGAATCTATATGAGGATGAGCCGGTTGAACGCTATGAGATTTCCGTATCTGTACCGGTCAATCGACACATTTTTGCTTTGGAAAACGCATGGGGAGGACAGCGTACGGAGCGTGTATTTCAAATGGAGCACAAATGGGTGTTCACGAATATGATGCCCAATCCGGATGAATCCTATCTGCCCGCTGACTTTCTTCCGTATGTGCAGTTCACCACCCTGGACGGCCCCAGTACGTTTCTGATGAGAATGTCCATGCAGAATGCTTTTTATAGCAATGACAAGCCTTTCTCCTCCATGGCAGATGAGATTGCTGACCAGTCTTCAGACAAAATCGAACAGATGCTGGCTTTAAGGGACTATGTTTCCCAAAACATCAACAGTAATGGCGTTCCGATGCGTTACATGAACTATTTGGTGGCTTCCCCGGCCATGGTGTGGAATTCTAACTGTGGCAACGGTTTTGAGAAAAACCTGCTGCTGCAGGCAATGTTGCGCGAGGCCGGTTTTAAAGCGGTCATCGGCATCTTTTACAGCAGTCTGCTAACGGATCCGGAGAGCGCTGTTCGTGTGGTGATTGACGGGAAATCCTACTACGTTTCAGCTGAGGATGACGGGAATGTCTCGTTGGATAATGTAAAACGCCATGACAAGTTTGTCGCGTTTACCGATGAAGTGGTGGACATGGACAACCAGCCTGTCAAGGTGGAAGTCTCCGCTGAATTGAAAATTGAAAAAGATGGCGATAAGTACAAGGTCCAGAAGGCTATGCGCACTTCTGAGGTCAAGTCGCCGAAGGCAAACACCTTTACACCTTCGGAGCCGAAGCTTGCCTTGGCGCACGTCAGCAAGCTTAGCGGCAGCTATGTGCAAATGCAGATTACCGACGGTGTCTATGGGTGCGGCTTGCGTGCGTCTGCCATCTCGCAGCGTAGAACCAATCCGGTTGCTGTCACCCCTACCGATGAATCCTATATCTATGCAGTAGTCCTTCCTGCCAATTCAAAATGGATAACAAAAGATCGTTTGATTGAAAAGTTTTCCGACTTTGGTTACATGCGAATAGAGAACAAGGTGGTTGATGGGAAGATGCAGATAATCCGTCAATTGAAAATCAACCGTCCGTTGATACAGGGTAAGAAACAGCTCCAGCAGCTTCGGGAGATGTTGGCGGAGTGGAATGTAGAAAAAACGTTTATTTTCTCGCATCAATAATGGCTGTGAAGACACTTTCCAAACTTGTCAGGGTCGATCCCTACCTTAAACCCTATGCGGAAACCTTGCGGAAGCGCCACGAACGCGCTGTGCTCCGTCAGCTGGAGCTGACGGACGGGAAGCAGTCCCTCTCCGATGCGGCAAACGGGCATCTGTATTATGGATTGCATAAATCGGAGAACGGTTGGGTGTTCCGGGAAAAGGCTCCCAATGCCAAGGCCCTCTACCTCTATGGCGATTTTTCCCGCTGGGAGATAAAGTCCGAGTTCGCCCTGCATCCGATTGGGAATGGTGACTGGGAGATCGAGCTTCCGGAATTTGCCCTGAAGCACGGCATGTTGTACAAGTTGTGGATGGTGTGGCACTCCGGTGCGGACGAGCGTCTGCCCGCATACGCCACGCGCGTGGTGCAGGATGATACCACCAAGGTGTTCTGCGCGCAGGTGTGGGATCCCAAACCTTATGTCTGGCAATGGCCGGCCCCACCCAAACCTGCCCACCCGATCATCTATGAGGCGCATGTGGGTATGTCCTCCCAAGAGGCTAAGATTTCTTCCTACTGGGAGTTTAAAGAAATTGTGCTGCCTAGGATTAAGGCGCTAGGCTACAATATGATACAGCTGATGGCTATTCAGGAACATCCCTATTACGGCTCGTTTGGCTATCAAGTGTCTAATTTCTTCGCCCCCTCTTCACGCTTCGGAACGCCCGAGGAGCTGAAGGAACTGATCGATACGGTGCATAGAGAGGGAATATATGTGATCCTGGATGTGGTCCACTCACACTCCGTCTCCAACGAGAAGGAGGGAATCAGCCTGTTTGATGGTAGCGATTACCTCTATTTTCATGCTGGTGAGAAAGGTCTGCACCCCGTGTGGGGTTCCCGTTGCTTTGACTATGGGAAGCAGGAAACCCTGCACTTCCTGATGTCTAATCTGAAGTATTGGCTTGAGGAGTTCCATTTCGATGGGTTCCGCTTTGATGGCGTGACCAGTATGTGCTACTGGAACCATGGGCTTGGCGTGGATTTTGTGGATTATGCCCAATATTTCGATGATAATGTGGATGAAGACGCGGTAACTTACCTTACATTGGCCAATAATCTCGTTCGGAGTGTGAATCCGCAGGCTATAACTATAGCAGAGGATGTGAGCGGCATGCCTGGAATGGCTTTCCCTGCGGAAGACGGTGGGGTTGGATTTGACTACCGCATGTCTATGGGTATTGCCGACTATTGGGTGAAAACGCTCAAGACCCAATCCGATGAGCAGTGGGGCATGGGAGACATCTATTTCCGGATGACCGACAAACGAAATGAAGAGCAGACCATTAGCTATGTGGAATGTCACGACCAGGCGATGGTCGGAGACAAGACCCTTATCTTCAGGATGGTGGACAGCAAGATGTACACCAATATGTCGGTGCTGACACCCGACATGGATGTGGCGCGGGGCGTGGCGCTGCACAAGATGATTCGGTTGGTAACGCTGACGCTGGCTTCCGGAGGCTATCTCAATTTCATGGGCAACGAGTTCGGGCATCCCGAATGGATCGATTTTCCCCGAGAGGGGAACGGATGGTCATGTCAGTATGCCCGCCGGCAATGGAACCTGGCCGACGATAATATGCTGCAATATGCCGGACTTAACCGCTTCGACCGTGACATGATCCACTTGGTGGAGAAGGAGCATCTGTTGGATTTCTTGCCGGAGAAAATATGGGAAGACAACAATAATAAAATTTTGTCCTATCGCAGGGGAGATTGCCTGTTCTTCTATAATTTTCATCCATGTCAGTCGGTGAAGGATTATGAGATCCCCTGTGATGGGAATCAATACAAGATTGTGTTGAGCAGCGATTCGCCTTCGTACAACGGTTTCGGAAATGTGGACGAGACGGTTGAATACAATGCCTTTGTGGAGAATGGCCGGCATTATCTGAAAATGTATCTTCCGTCGCGCACGGCTCTGGTGCTGAAAGCATTATAATCACTCCCGCTACGAAAAGGAATCCCTTGACTTCTGCACCCTGACCTTGCTCTCGCGGTGCCAGTCAACAGTTTTGCCAAGGAACGCGGCACCAAGGTGCCGCGCATGTACAGGGTAATTCACCATGAGCCGTGAAACGTTCGCCGTTTACTATTCTTCCGGCGCGAACAACGGATCCCAAGCGGGCAGCATGATGGGCTTCTGGTCGAATAGCTTAAGAGTCTTGGCCGGAATGTATTTGGATTCCACCACCAAACGGAACATGTATTCGTTGAACCATTCGTTTGTCATGATGAGGAATCCATTATGACCGTATTTGGGTCCCCAGCTGTTCTCCACCATCCATTTCACGGGTTTCCCATCCTTGTCAAGGTCCACGGCGCATAGCGTCATGGCGTGTGAAGACATACTTGCATAGGAAGCGATACGCTGTTTCTTGTCCATGTTGAAGGTGGTGCCGAAAAGAGAACCGTAGTCATAGTTGTTGACATCCAGATAGCCCTTGTCGCGGTCAAGGAACTTGCCCACGTCGCAGGAAAAGTACATGTTGGTGCTGTCCTTGATGGAGGCGATGGCCATGTCGGCGATCTCGTTCATGGGCAGGTTGAGGAATTTCCAATTCTGGCCGTCATAGACATGGCGGTCGTACTCGATTTCATACACTTTGTAATATTCGCGGGTCGGGTCGTTCATCACCATGTAAAATGTGCTGAAATCCACATTGGCGAATTTTTGGGCGAAACTTTTCGGGGTGTAAGTCTCCGTGCTCACAACCTCGCCTTTGGCATTGCGCTGGGTCCAGGTGAAAGATGCGGGTGGTTCACCGTATGCAAAAACAAGCATGCGGTAGATGGTTTGCAACATCTCCAGCTTCTTGTCCTGCAACATTTTCTCCGTGGTGCTCTTGTTGTTTGCCATGGCGCGCAGTTCCAGCGCATCTTCACGAAGTTTCAGCTTGATGAGCGAAGAGATGTGGGAAGTGTTGTTGCTGCTGTAAGTTTCCGGCATGGCGTCCTTGGGCATGATACCGTATTTGGTGATGAGGTTGGCGACACCTGTGAACTGTCCACCGTCACTCAGCGGGTTCTGGAAGAGCCACTTCACAGTCTCGTCCTCCATTGATTTGGCACGATTGTCCAGAATGGCCTGCAGAAAGAGATTGGACTTCTCCAACTGATCCCAGAAGAAAGTATAGCACTGGGAAAACTGGAAATCGGAGGGCAGGTCGTATTGTTTGATGGCCTTGGCGCGAAGCACGTTCATGCCGGTGAACATCCAGCAACGACCGGAAGACTCCTGGTCGGTGACGGCCTTGGAAGGCACCTCGTTGGAAAAGTGCGCGTCGAAGGCGGTGTTGTTGTCGTAGTTCTTCGCCAGCTTGTTGATGTCATTGGTGACAATGGCGTTACGAAGGGCTTTGTCTGCGCCAGTGGCTTTGTAGGAACCTTGGATGGTTTTAATCTGTTCAGCGGTTAGCCCGCCATCTTTGCTTGTCGGTTGTGCGCAAAGCAGGCCGATGCAGCAGAGACATAGGATGATAGTGGATAGTCTTTTCATATTTTCGAGATGTTGATTTTTCAAAAGCAGGCCGCGAAGATACAAAAAAAACGCAAGCGGATTTTATTTCACCTCCTCGCATGACACGATGCCGTTGCGGGTGGCTTGGATTAGAAATCCGCGATACTCGCATTTTCCTTCACTGACGAATTGCATGATGATGTGAATAGGATAGATGCGAAGGGAGTTGAATTGGGAATATTTCCCGTTTTCGTCCAGCGATTCCAAAAGGATGACTGGGTCGTCCATCTTCAACGTGTATCGTTGGATGTGGAAACGCATAATGTCGTTGATTCCTGAAAACTGGTAATCATCCTGCTCGCTTAAAGTTTTGGTCTCTAGCTGAACATGTTTGCGATACAGGATAGTCTTCTCCAGAAAGAGCCTGTTGTCCTCTTCCAAAGCGGACCGGTTGCGCAAACGCAACACTTCCGGCGGTATATGGCTGTCGTTAATAAAGTCCATACCCTCTCTGATGTATCCGATATTCTTGTCCTTGAATTGAATGGTGCACTTGTGGTCGAAATACTTGGCCTTCATGCGGTGTACGAACTTTTTGCGGGCAAACTCCTTGATGCGGTCTTTGAACATGTAGGCAACCACCAGGATGATGAAGATGAGGAAGGGATAGTTGCCCAAGTATTTTTGGAACGGCAGCGCGATGAGCAAGGAAATGAACATGGCCAGTCCGGCAGCAAGACTTAAGGACAACTCCTGCATGGCCGCCCCATCTTCGGTAGTGTCTGTTTTCAGATATAGCACACTCGAGATGTACTTCTTAAGCAGACTGTGCCGATAAATCAGTTCCCGGGTGGCGGGGGTGTCCGAATGCCCGGTGTGGCTATAGTGGCATCTCTCTTTGTATGTCAGTTCATCATGGACCAAGCGTTGAATCAGCTCCCGCTCCTCTTCATAAAGGTCGGGAAGCAGGTTTTTGTGTATTTTGATAGATTGAATGCTGATTAGATGGCTGATGTATTCGTCACCGTGTCGGAAAATGGTCTCGGCGAAGGTGTTTTTCCCCACAGTCCGGTTGCCGGTACTTCGGTATGCTTGGGTGATAGCTCGCAAAATGCGCACCAGATCGGAAATGGCGGCTTTTACGATGTCGGTGTCATCAACGGCCAGATTCATGATACGCAGGGTCTCGTCCCGCAGAGAGCTTTTGAAAATCGCAACATACAATTTGACCTGCAGGTCAAACTCCTGCATTGAAAAGGTGTTGGGCGTGGCTAGAAGTCTGTCGGTGACCGCCCGCAGGTTGCGGAGCGGCATTTCATGCTCATTGGCAAGGTCTGCTAAGGGAAACGACGGGGTGATGAGGCGGATGTTAGACCTGACATCCCGGTAGAACTGCTCCTTGCCATACGTTTCAGCATTGATGTTCAAACTGTAAGGGATGAAAAACCAACTGTTGACCATAAAATTGCTTTCGCGGTCTTGCTGGCTTCCGCTAAAGCCCATTTTGAACTCAATGGAGAATTTGTCGTGTATCTTGGTGGTGATGTTGAACATAGAGGGTGAATGGGGTAAAAGGGGTGAATGGGGTGAATGGGGTACAAGGGGTACAAGGGGTACAAGGGGTACAAGGGGTACAAGGGGTACAAGGGGTGAATGAGGATGCAAAGGTAATATTTTTATCGTTTTTTGTATTGCTTTCAAAAATAGAAAAGACAGCCCGTTTCACACAGACCGTCTTTTTCTACAAAACATTTGGAGACTGATATGCTACAACTACTATAAAAATAAAATCACCAAATATTCTGAATGTTCATAATGTTGTAGGGTTGATGTTATATTTAGATATGTTTTTTCTATTTGCGAAACGTTTGCTGCACTTTTGGAACTCTTTCAGGATGATTTCCTGACACACCGGATACTGAATCCCTTGTCTTTGGAGGAGTCCATTATTATCGGCACATCGCAATAGTGGTTGAACTCGACCGAGGATGCGGTACTGCTGCCGAGTGGAGAATCGCTCGTCCAGAAATAGGTGTTGCCCATGAGGTTGAGGTACCGGTCAATGGCCTGGTCGTAATAGCCCGCTCCGCGCGCGTTGAACCTTGAGTTGGGGAGCGTGCCCTCCTTGCCGGGCAGCCAATAGAGCGTGCTCGCCTCTTTCACCTTGTCAACGGTTCCTCCGGCGGCGGCCAGCATGGTGCTGTACTCTTCCAGGGTGGGCAGGGCCCAGCCTTCAGGGCATATTCCCTGCACGTAAGGTCTGAAGAAACTCATGTGTTGGGCGGGTGTGGCATTGTCATCCCCTTCGGGCACGCGAGCCGCGGAATACCAGCTGTAGAGCTTGCCGTAGAGATTCTCCAGGGAGTCATTCATCTGGTAATAATGGTAGTTGGCCACCGGCGTGCCGTCGGAATAGTGCGTGCTCCGGAGGTTCTCGCCCGTCCAGCATTGGCAGCCTATGCGCACTGACGAGTACCAGTGCCCGTCGTAGTCGGCTACAGAATCCAGGGGAGTGCCGCACGGCGGATACACGACGACCACATTTTGGGAGCAATTATACGTAGTGCCGCATTCGTCAGTGAGGGTCCAGGTTACCATGGTCGTGCCTTCGGAATAGATGCTGTCCACAGGTGCATCATGCGTGATGGTGTAGGCGATGCTTCCTAAAGAGGCGTCGTAATTGAATGTCGGGTGGCCGATGCCCAGCAATGTGTCGCACGCGCCGTAAGCCAACTCCACCGCTGTGTCGGGCGGACATGTGAAGGTGCCGCTCACCGACATGCTTCGGACCGTCACGGTCGATTGGGCCAGAATGTATGTAGGGTCGTTTGCGTGATATGCGGGAATGTACGGGCATACATCATCGTTGTACACATCCACATAATAAACCGAATCGCGGATTTGGTGGGTGGGGTTGAAATGGGAGACGTCGCCCTCAGTCACCGTGTCGCTGTGAAGCAGCACCGTCCGCGTGTTGTCCCACCAGTTGTAATATTGTGGGTAGGGGATGCTTGATGTGGCCGTCAGCGAGGCGGTCTGGTCGTAGCATACCGTGTCATGGGTGGTTACAATGTCGGCGGCTCCAGATCCCGATGCTTTCAGCGTAGCCGTCGCGGAAGCGACCAGTTCTGGGTGGTAGTATGACGTGCTGGTAACTCTCACATAGAGGGTCGTGTTCAGCTGGAGGTTGACGATGTCGTAGTGTGAGCCTTTCCCGTCCGTCCACACAGTGTCGGTTTTAAGCAGGTTGTTGAGTCCGGCGTCGGCATACCACTCGAAGTACTTGGGAGTGGGCACGTTGGCGAACGCGCTCAGTCGCGCGCTGTTCCCGAGGCAGGCTGAGTCGCCGACGGTGGAGATGTTGATGCCTGTGCCGTCTATCAGGACCAGTGCCAAATATGCAGTGTCTTTGTTGTCGCACGGGATGCCCACAGGGGTGGCTATGACTCTTATGAATGGCGATTCCAGAAATACATATGGTGGGAATACTGCATCATGAGGATTTTGAACGGTTGTTTCGTAGAAGAGATTCCAATTGATTAAATCGGAGGAGGTCTCCAAGACATAGAATACACTTGCGGAAAGATCGGAGGAATCGATATTGTCGTTGTGTGCGACAACGTAGATGGTGTCGCCATAGTTAACGGGGCAATCTGGTTGCACATTCAGTGAAATGTTTACACCGTTATATACGGAAGCGGTGACGCTGGCGGGGTGGACATTGTTGCTCATCACCACATTCCATCCTGAAGCCTGTGTCACGCCGTCGGAAATGAAATGCAGCGTCATGCTGCCGGTTGTGGAGACAATGGGCTCGGGAAGGCTGCTGCTCAAGTCGCCGCTCAATGTTGCAATCACAGAATCGGGGTGGGGTGAAGCCCCGTTGTACACCACTAATCTGTCCGTTGGGTATTCCGTGACAAAATCATGAACCGTCAAGGTGACCGGACCTCCATCAGTGGAAGTGAATGTATGAATTATATTCTCGTTTTTGGAATAGTCGCCCGCAGGTCCGCCTGAATCGTACAGGCGGATGCTTTCGCCGCACGGGAGCATGGTGCTTCCGGTGCCCATATTCATATAAGTTAAAACTGAGCCAGGACGGCTTTCGCAAAAATCGTCATTGTAAGCCGTTACATACAAGGTGGTGTCGCGCTGCAAATTCGGAATGTCATAATATGCCGGGGAATAATCATGCACAGTGTCGGTGCGTAGCAGGTTTGTTAAGGATGCATCGTCATACCATTTAACGTAAACAGGACGTTGCAGGCTTATGTCGTACACAGAAACGCGAGCTGTATTTTCAGGACAAACCTTGTTGGGGTTTGTGGATAAATTGCAGGAGGATTTGTATTCCGGCTTAAGTGTGATGGTCACGGTGTCCTCCGGTATGGAATAGACGCACTTGTCGTCACGCACCTCATGGACCCAGAATATGCCCGGAGAGGCGGGATTGTATGAATAGGAGTCACTGTTGGTGTGTTCCTGATAGGTAACGGAACCCCTCTCCTCGTGTCCTATGGTGTAATGCACGTTGCCGGTGCCGCTGGCTGTATAGGCGAGCGTCACCGTTTCACCCGGACAGACGTGCGCATCATCGGTAATAATCACCTCGGCGGCCCGAGTCACATCCACATAAACACTGTCCGTTATGGATTTGGCGCATCCTGTGTTCATCAGCTCGACTCTGTAATAGCCGCTCTCCAGGCCTCTGGGCACAAAAAGATGGGCTTCTTGGGTGTTGGCGGTGAAACCGTTCGGTCCGGTCCATACATAGGAAAAGATGTTTTCCTTCCCTATTGCATAAATTGTGATGTGGCTGCCTTCGCACGCTTTGGTCAATTTGGCCCCGTTGGTGAACCAGCTCTTGTCAACTTTTGTCAGGTCGAACACACGGAAATTGATATGGAAACTGGCAGAGCAGGAGTCCGTGATCTGTACAGACACCTCCTGTCCGTCGCGCAAAGGCACATCGTCAAACGAGCCTGTCTGATTTTCACCTAACAGATTGCCGCTAAGATCAGGTCCGCTGTACAATTTGTAAGTATAGGGAGTGGTTCCGTTTTTTCCTTTAACGCGGACAATTCCAGTGGTGGATGTGGAATCGCACACATAGGCGTAGTCATGCTGATATTCAACCGTACCACCGGAAAAATAGATGGTGTCGTAACGGAATTCATAATCGCACCTTGCATCATCGGGGGCCCTCATCTGCAAAACATATTGGCCGGGCAGGGAGACACGCAATTGGCCGCCGAGACCTACCGATTGTGTGGTGTATCCGCCTGCCGGTCCGTCTATGATTTGGAATACACCCTCCTTGATTTTGATTTTTGTGTAGGGTTGGTTTGCCGTAGCAGACGTTGAAGTGTACGTATATACATTGTGCTCCAGTTCCTCGTATCTGCCCGAACGTGGCGTGATAAACATTTCGCTACATATTGAGTTAAGCTCATAAGACGGCTCTTCGGATATTAAATATTCGTAGTTGGAGTTGAATTTTATCGATTTGGAATACTCCATCGTGTCACATGCAGTGATAAATCGGAATTTATAAACACCTGACGGGAAACATGAATCTATAAGGGTACCAGACAGACTGCCAGGGGTGAAATTTATGCTGGCAGTATTAGTCACAGCGGGTATTACTGTCCATTGCTGAGAGAGCTGATTGTAATGTGCTGTGAAATTATATTTGTTGTTCAAAGGACCCTCGTATAATTCCAGTGTCAGATTATCCCCATAATAGGACATTGGAAATGAAGAGGCACCTTGCCTGAATTTTAATCCCCTTTCTACAGCGCAGCAATAACCTATGCCACTGGAAGGATTGATTTCTATCACTAATCTGCTCTGTTCATAGTTGCCACCTGTGACAATAGAGGAGTCTTTGAATACCAGAACTCGGGTGTCCGATGCCAGCTCACAATCATTGCCGAAATACAGAGTACGTTTCACAGGAATCGTGATGGGGTGTTCTGTATAATTGCCGTATAAGGGGATTATATCTCGCCCCCTTATTTGAGAGTTTGTTGAAATGGATGATATGGTATCTACTTTTATAACTTGATGCGTAACAGTATCAGTATATACCCAATAAAACGGAGAAGTATAATAATTCGGACTGTATGAAGGATTAGAACAGGTGTTACTTTTTGAATTGCTATTGTATTTTATATTATAATATACGGAACCATGACGGGTTATTTTCTGAGCATAATATCCACAACTGTCATATTGTGCTGGAATCGTATCGGACGAATCAGAAGTGACATGTGTGCCTAATTGTAAATTCGACCATGGCTTTATTGAGAATGTATCGGTGTAATGCTTGTCTTCGCACTTGTTGTTGCGGGATTCGAAAATGATAGGGCTGTCAAACAAATCGCAATAGCGTGTGGCACGATACGCCGTATCTCTAAGTTGTATCTCGTTACTGACATGAGGGAGCTTCTTCCATGCGGTGGTGTCACGCACACCTCCTATTTCCGGATAAATCAACCGATACTCTGTGTTTTCAATAAGGCAATCGGAATAATACATGTTAGGTATCGTCACTTTTACGGCAAAACGAATAATATTGTAATATTTAAGATTGCCGGGGGAATAGTACCAACAAACCTGGTTGATATACGGCAAGTAAGCCGTGTCCACCTTCCCATTGATAACTGGCATACGGTATCCGCATCCATCCCCAAAATATATCTTGTATGATCCAGGAGCAAGACTGTCCAATGTGTAATTATCCTTATAGTCATAGTGGCTAATGTCGTTTCCGGAGTGCATTCTGCCCGCAAACACGAAGGTGTCAATGGGCTGGTCGGAAGCATCGCACAATTGTATGTAGTATGGGAATGAACCGTCCGTGATTCTGAATTGGAGGCGGCCAGTGTTGGCGCAAGACAGGCTGTGCACTACACCAAAGTCCAGTTCGTGCTCGGCTTCATGAATGAGATTGCTCACCACCGGTGTGACATACGACGTGGTGGTCTGCACTTCAGTACAGGTGTCCAGCATGATATAGGCACTGTCCAAACTGCTGTACGAATAGTGACAAATTGCCTGTACTCCTATCCTGTAACGTCCTGGTCTTACGGTGAAGCTGCTTAGTATTGAGTAGCTGGTGTCCTGATTGGACATGTCTATACAATAATATTTAATATCTGTCAAGTCTGTCAGGGCTGTGTCCAGCGGATTGCCGTGTCCGTCACGCAGGTCTATGGTTATCAAACAGTCGTTGTAACATGTGCCTGGAGTTGTGGCCACGGTCATGTTCAGCGGGCAATTGTTCTGCGCTTTCAGCATACAGGTTGTCATGAGCAACAGCAACATTAGCCAACAGTTTTTCCATTTACTAAATGATTTGTGTTTGTTGAATTTTTCAGCAAGTATAAATTTTACCATAATTGTTTTTATATTGATTTTTTACCCTTTCTCTTGTCCAAATTTAAACGGGCGCAAAAATATCATGAATGGAAATGCGAAAATTATTCAAGTTTATTCAAGTTTATTCAAGTTTATTCAAGTTTGAAATCGAATGGAAAATGAAGGAATTATTGTATATTTGCATAAAATAAAAAAACACCAGATAGAGATTGTTGTTCTGATTCTGAAAGAATGAAACGATGCCCGTCTAATCATCAGTTTGCCCCCGGATTTTCCCAGCCGGCGAAATCTGTAAATCCTTGTAGTGGAGACACGTGCCACTCCTCAGGACAGGTTTCGGACACCTTTTTCAATATTTCGGACATCTTTACCCAGTATGTCGAATTGCCTTCTTCTGGATATAATTGCCTGTATAAGGCACAGCGTTACGGGAAATGGTTCCTGTTGAAAGGACTCCGCCCGGAGTACCGGGAGAACGCCACTTACAGACTCATGCTGGCCAAGGAGTTCGAAATCGGTATCACACTCAACCACCCTAACATTGTGCAAACAGTCTGCAAGGAAAATAGTCCTGTGATAGGCCCCTGCATTGTGATGGAATACATAGACGGGAAGACATTGGATGAATATGTCGGGAAGAAACATCTCCCTTTCTGCAAGGTCAGGATGACCATGCAAATGCTCGGTGCGCTGGAATACATGCATAGCAAACAGATTGTGCATCGTGACCTGAAACCGGAGAATATCATGATTACCAACAACGGCTGCAATGTGAAAATCATAGACTTCGGTCTGGCAGACGCCGACAGTTTCAATTTTTTCAAGAAAGCTTTGGGAACCAGTGTCTATATGGCTCCTGAAATGTTGAAAAATGATTATGTGCTGGACAGCCGTTCCGATTTGTTCTCCTTCGGGAAGATATTACAGCAGATGACATGGCGGTACTGTTATGTAGCACATAAATGTATGCGTGCCAATCCGGACAAGCGCTTCAAGAATGCCCATGAAATCAGCCGTTTTCTCCGGTGGCGTTATGTGATCCTCGCTATACTGATCTTTATAACCTTACTGATGTTGTGTTCAATACCCTTGTTCAAATATCTGCTCAAAGTTCTTTAGATTGATTGTCAGAGGATGTGCGGATGTGGCTCGTGGCGTTTTCCTTTAGACTTTATCAAACGGATGGAGGTCAATCCGCCCGAATACCCCACTACAAACGTAATCGGATCCTGATCGTTTCTGACGAAATTGTCCAAATATAAGGGAATACCCTCCGAAAATAACATGCAGTTGAATGTGTCACCCGGATTAAGCTTGGAATTGATCGCATCCAAAACTATGAATTGATTGTTCCCCTTATAGAAAAGATTGCACATTCTGTTCGGCTTCCAACTGATCCAAAGTTGGTCGCCCACCTCCAATTCGTGCGAGAAAAGTGCTCCCGCTGAGTAGGAGAAGGATGTCGGCGACTTGCCATCCTCATGGGAAACAAAATCGTCCCAGTCCTTGTACCCCAAGAATCGGCAAAGGATGGACAACGTGTTGTGGTAGGGTTGGTGTTGCCGGCTGTCATAGCCCCAAAGACGTTTCAAAGTGGACGAACTGATTTTTTCGTGGTTACGGGTTGAAACTGCACTTGAAAGGAATTCGAAGTCGTGATGAGCCTTGATTTTCCTGTGAAGGGAACCCTCAACCTGGTTCAGTAATTTCTGGATATTGTCATTGTCGGTGATCTTCATAACTCATATATAACGAAATACCCCTCCTGATTATTACATGAAATATTATTCAAGTTGTCTCAAGTTTGCCTGCTCCTTTGTTTGGGAAGACAATCAATTGTGCTTTTCCCCCCATTATGGAAGCTCATACTGCAATATATCTTTTCTCTTGTCGTTATTGTTGAATTCAAGCCAATAGTGTGATGAGATTATGAAGAACCTGTACCTTTTTTTGCTGTTATGTCTGATGTCCATTCATGCCTTTTCGCAGGACGTTGCCGATGCCAACCCCGATTTGGACCTTTCCGCTGAATACACACAACCCCGCGAGGCCGATGTGCGCGCGCACCTCGACCAGTGGCAGGATCTCAAGTTCGGCATGATTATCCACTGGGGGCTCTACGCTGTGCCCGGCATCGTGGAGTCGTGGTCCATCTGCTCCGAAGATGAGGACTGGATTCCGCGCGACAGCACCATGGACTACAACGCCTACAAGCAATGGTACTGGAATCTGAACAAGGAGTTCAATCCCAGACAGTTCAATCCTGACCAGTGGGCACTATCTGCTAAAAACGCCGGCATGAAATACGTGGTTTTCACCACTAAGCACCACGACGGTTTTGCCATGTATGACACCAAGTACAGCGACTATTCCGTGGCGAAAGGTCCGTTTGCCGACCATCCCAAAGCCGATGTGGCCAAGTATGTGTTTGAGGCCTTCCGCAACCAGAATATGATGATCGGGGCCTATTTCTCAAAACCCGACTGGCACTCGCAAGATTATTGGTGGAACCGCTACGCCACGCCTGACCGGCATGTGAACTACACCATCGCCAACCATCCGCAACGCTGGAATGATTTTAAGCAATTTGTTTATAATCAGATAAATGAGATTACTTCAAATTATGGTAAAATAGACATCCTTTGGTTGGATGGCGGCTGGGTGCGTGCTCCGAAAGAAGACATTGGCATGGATAACATCGCCAAAATGGCGCGGCGCAACCAGCCTGGCCTCATCATTGTGGACCGCACTGTGACCGGTGAATACGAGAACTACCGCACGCCCGAGAAGATGATTCCTGAAAAACAGTTGCCATACCCATGGGAGACCTGCATGCCGCTGAGCAAGGATTGGGGATTTGTGCCGGGTGCCACATTCAAAACGCCGGAGACGATTATCAACACTCTGGTTGAGGTGGTGGCCAAGGGTGGAAGTCTGTTGCTGGGTGTAGGTCCTACACCTGAGGGCATTATTGAGCCCGAAGGGGCCAAGATTTTGGATGAAATCGGCAAATGGTTGAAAGCCAACGGCGAGGCCATCTACAACACGCGCAACACGCCCATGTACCACGATGGCAATGTCTGGTTCACGGCTTCGAAGGACAAACAGACCTTTTACGCTATTGTGTGCCCTGCCGGGCCGATGCCCGCAACTGTTTCATGGCACGGCAACCTGCCCGCCAAGGGCGCGAAGATGATTCTGTTGGCCGACCGTTCTGCTGTAAAATACAAGATTTCAGGTGATTCGGTCATTATTACTGTGCCCAAATCTGTGCGTGCAAAGGGCAAACCCTTTGCGGTAGCGTTCCAGATGGCTGCGGATGGGTTTTCGTACAACGACTTGAACCGCAACGGCCAATGCGATCCGTATGAGAATCCGAATCTTACCGTGAATGAAAGGGTAGAAGACCTGCTTTCCAAAATGACCTTGGAAGAAAAGGCCGGCCAGTTGGTGATGACGATGGGGTGGGAGTATTATGAAAAAACTGGGAATCAATATGTTTTGACGGACAAGTTCAAGAAAGAACTCCGCGAGAAACA
The DNA here is from genome assembly GCA_905233745.1 of uncultured Bacteroidales bacterium. GTDB lineage: Bacteria > Bacteroidota > Bacteroidia > Bacteroidales > WCHB1-69 > F23-D06. The sequence goes on along the minus strand of CAJODA010000032.1, from coordinate 2,811 downwards.
CTTAGGAAGCACTTGGGCGGTAATGCGCGCTGACCCTTGGACGCATAAGACGCTGCAGAACGGTCTCACCCCAGAGGCTGCGCACAATTTGACCAACGAGATGCAGCTCTGGAACCGGAAAAACACCCGCTTGGGTATTCCGTTGATGTTCGCGGAAGAGGCACCCCACGGGCACATGGCCATCGGCACCACGGTGCTGCCCACCGCCATAGGCCGCGCCTCCACGTTTAACAAAAGGCTGGAGAATGCCTTGGGCTTTTGCGTGGCAAATGAACTTTATGCACAAGGTGCGCAAATTGCTTTTGGTCCTGTGCTTGACATCGTGCGCGATCCCCGCTGGTCGCGCGTGGAGGAGACCTACGGGGAAGATCCTGTGCTGACGGCTAAAATGGGCGGCGAGTACGCTAATGGGATACAATTGTATGGTACCCAATCGTATTTGCCCAATATCATTTCCACGCTGAAACACTTCACCGCCCATGGTGTTTCCGAAGGCGGGCACAATGGCAATACCGCACAGGTCGGTAAACGCGAATTGCTTTCAATGCTCTCGTATCCCTTTATGATTGCCCTGAAGCAGTATGGCATCCAGTCGGTGATGACCGCCTACAACGATGTGGACGGCATCCCTTGTTCAGGTAACAAATGGCTGCTGCGCAACGTACTGCGCCACGACTGGAGCTTTGACGGACTCGTAATCTCTGACCTTTATGCTATCAACGGACTGGTGAGCGCGCGCATCGCTGCCGACTACTCCGAAGCCGCCGCGCTTGCTGTGAAGGCCGGTGTAGACATTGACTTGGGTGGTTCCTGCTATGGTGAACAGTTGGTACAAGCCGTGAAAAATGGATTGGTGACGGAAGCACAAATCGATGAGTTGGTGAAACACGTGCTGACTCAAAAGTTCCAATTCGGCCTGTTTGACGCAACGTTTGACAAACCGTATTTGCCTTTTGACAAGATTTTGCATGAAAGTCAGAATCTGAAGGTGGCGCAAGAATCCGTTATCTTGTTAAAGAATGATAATGAGATACTTCCGATTTCCAAAACGGTGAAAAAAGTAACCGTCATAGGGCCCAATGCTGACAATGTATATAATATGTTAGGTGACTACACCGCGCCGCAGGCGGAAGGCTCCGTGATAACGGTCCTCCAAGGTATTCGTGAGAAACTGCCCAATGCGCAGGTGGAGTATGTGCAGGGCTGCCATATCCGCGACACCTCGTTGAACGAAATCGCCCAGGCAGTGCGTGCCGCTGCGGATGCAGATGTGGTGGTGGCGGTGTTAGGCGGCTCCAGTGCGCGCGACTTCCGCACCAACTACAAGGAAACCGGCGCCGCCGAGGTGACGGGGCCCGCCGTCAGCGATATGGATGCGGGCGAGGGCTTTGACCGCGCCACACTCAACATGCTTGGCAAACAAGAAGAATTGTTGAAGGTGTTATGCGCTACGGGCAAGCCCGTGGTGCTGGTGATGATTCAGGGCCGTCCGCTGGACCTCTCTTGGGCGGATGCGCACGTGCCCGCCATCCTCAACGCCTGGTACCCGGGTTCGCAGGGCGGCGGGGCCATCGCCGATATCATCTTCGGTGATGTCAATCCGTCGGGCAAACTGCCCGTATCGTACCCGCGCTCCGTGGGACAACTCCCCGTCTATTACAACACCACGGAGATGCGCCGCGACTACACCGACGAACCCGCCAGTCCGCTCTATCCCTTCGGCTACGGACTGAGCTATACCACCTTCGAGTACTCCAACCTGCAGTTTGTATGGAAAAACGATACCACATTGGAGGTGTCCTTCCAGCTGACAAATACGGGCCAATACGACGGCGCTGAAGCTGTGCAGCTTTACATGCGCCACAACCAGGCCTCTGTCAAAACACCGGAACGCCAGCTGAAGGCATTTGACAAGGTGTTCTTGAAGAAAGGGGAAAACAAAACCGTGACGATGACGCTCTCCAAGTCGGATTTCGCCATCCTGAACGCCGATTTGCGCTGGGTGGTGGAACCGGGCACAGTCACGCTGATGCTCGGCAGTTCCAGTCAGGATATCAGGCTGCAAGGAGAGGTGAGAGTTGGGAGATAATAGTTTAGAGTTTAACGGCCGGCATTCCATTCGAACTTCACGGGCTCCACGGTATAGCCCTTCTTGCGCAGCAGTCCGATCAACCCCTTGTCGCCGGGCAGGTGGGCAGCACCCACGGCGCAGAACACCTGCTGCTTCTTGGCCAGTTTACGGAATCCCTTGTACATCGTTTGGTTGCGTTTTTCCACCAGCACGCGACTGAAGTTGTTGGGCAACACGGTGTCCTCGAGCAACTGGGCGATGGTTTCCAGATCGAAGGCGAGGTAGGCGAGCACCAGGCTGTCGAAGCTGGCGGCCATATCGCCCGTCTCGTGCAGTGTCTGCCGCAAGATGTCAAGCTGGTCGTCGAGGGAGATAGCATCTGTGGCCTTGATCTGGTCCATGTAGTTCTCGAGTCCGTGGCAGTACATTTCGCGATTGCGGGCCTGTTGGAGGAAGAAGAGGTCAAGGGCGAGTGGCATCTCCTGTGGAAGGTCGGCTTGTAGCAGAGCACTCGACACGAAGAAGGGTTTCATGTTGAGGATGAACAGCGCCCCGGCACCCAGCTTGGCCTTGCACAGGCTGTCGAGGAGGGCGAAATCCTCCTTGGAGAGCATTTTGGCGAGCGACTGGCCCTTGGGGAGCATCATCTTTTCGCGCACGGTCGCGTAGTCCACTTGATCGAGCAGCACCTCCACGGCGAGGGCCTCGCAGCTGTTGAAGCAGTGCCACACGGTGCTGTC
>CAJODA010000031.1 GCA_905233745.1 uncultured Bacteroidales bacterium | reverse complement strand
CACGATTGTGAGTAGCCATGAATCGGGCAGCGAGATAGTGCTTAGCCAGAATCAGTCCACATTATCCTCCTCTGACACCGCTTTCCTGCCAGATGGCATCCCTTGCGAACCGCACGGGTGCTCCTATCGTTCCATGCTGACTTTTACGAACTACAGTGACAATGCTTATGTTCGAAATGTGAACGATATTTACTATGTGAAAATAAACATGGAACACTCCTATATTGGAGATATCTACATCAATGTTACGTGTCCCAACGGACAAAAGGCGGATATTATGCGCTGGTCAGGAAGTGGTTCTGCGGAATGCAATGCGCAGATTCCGGCTTCTGCCACCGGATGGCAGAATGGGGATAATTATAGGTACGCCTATTTTGGACAAGCTTATGATTACCAAGATAATAATGCGTACTGTGATAGAAGCTCTCCCAACAATGCCCCTGGGGTTGGATGGAATTACTGTTGGTCGAACAACACCACACAGGGGTATGTCTATGCGGCAGATGGTGGTTTCGTATATAGGAGTGCCAATATTCACAATAGTATTGTTGATTCTTCCGATGTGGCAGCCGGCACGCAATTCTATCATCCGGATGAATCTTTTCAAAGCTTGGTAGGCTGCCCGCTTAATGGCGATTGGTATATTGAAGTGGTGGACGGTTATAATATTGATAATGGTTATATTTTTGGTTGGGAACTGGCTTTGACGGAAGAACTCTTGTCCAGCAACGCATTCCATGTTTCCCGGATTGTTCCTGATGATATATGGACCACGATAGTAAGCGATTCTTCATTCACCATATCCCCTCCGGCAACGCTGCAACAGGATACAACGCTTCAATATTCATTGTATTTTTATGACTCCGGGGGGTGCTCGTTTGACACTGTCGTTCCCGTGCATGTGTATGCCCAGCACGATGTGGAAGTCTGGGAATATGCTTGCGATAGTTACACTTGGAATGGTGTCACCTACACTTCAACCCCGGCGATGCCCTTGACACATACCTATCAAGCAGCGGCAGGTTGCGACTCTATGGTGACCTTGCATTTGACTGTCGGGAATGTGGAAGCATCCGTGACCAATGACGGCCCCTACTGTGCGGGCGACACGATTCACTTGATTTGTGAGGATCCGCAAGATGATGTTTCATACTCATGGACGGGACCCAATGGATGGGTGTCCTCGGAGGTGAATCCCATAATATATCCGGCTTCGCTTGAGATGAATGGAACTTACACGCTTGTGAAAACTTTGAATGGGGTATATTGCTCGGCACAGGCATCCACTACGGTTCAGGTGGACCAGATAAACACCTCTGTGCATGTATCCCCTTCCGATACGATATGTGTGGGAGATGAAGTGATCCTGACTGTCGATTGCATTGCGGAAGATTCAATTCTCCTCAGTGAGGGATTTGCTGCCATATTGACTGGCGATGATGATAGTGGTTCGGGATCGAACCAAAAATATCAATGTACTCTTCCCAATTTTCCCAATTGTGATAATGAGCATGTGTTTTTGGCAGGAGGACATCTTCGTTTCGGAGATGTCCAATCGGGAGGTGGCGGTTATATTACCTCTCGCTCGATGGATTTGTCACAACCTTTCACGGTGAAAATGTGGATGCGTGGTTGGGATAATCCCAATGAACATCCATGGTTTTATCTGAAAGTGGACAATGATACGGTTATGCAACAATATATTCCGGTATCTGACTTCAGTGACCCCTATACGGAATACGATTATGTTTCTCTTACTGGAGCGACGGCAAACAGTACGATTACTATAGGAAACAAGGATTTGCGCCAGCGGTTTTTCCTTGACTCGGTTGTGGTTGTCCGAAATGGTGAGTGCCAGTATTCCTGGAGTACGGGTGCGACGACCAACAGTATTACGGTTTCGCCTTCACAGAGCGCTGATTACTACGTGACCGTCACATCAGCGGATGGTTGCGCTGAGGTGGACACTTTCAGCATTGTGGTGAATCCGCGGCCAGTTGTCACCTTTGACCCGTGTGGGGGCACTTGTGCGATTCCTTCCATGATGATGGATTGCCATGACGGCATTGTTCTGCCGCCAGCTGTTCCATGTGCTTCGAATCACGTGTTCGCCGGCTGGTCCACAACACCGGTCAATGCGGCGACTTCAACCGAACCGACACCGTTGTATTTGGCCGGGGAACAGTATTTGGCCTCGACGGATATTACATTGTATGCTGTCTATAAAATCTGTGAAATAGAGGAAGAAGTCCGGTATGCCAAGGTTACCGCAGCACCCGCCAACTGGAGCGGAGAGTACTTGATTGCCTATCATGATGGTGGCTTGGTTTTTGACGGTTCCCGCACGACATTGGATGCCGTCAATAATTATCAGAATGTTACCTTCAATGGCAATTATGTCAACAACGCTGCCGCTCTGGCACCGTACACTTTTACGATTAATCAAGGAAATGCCAATGCATACACGATTCGTTCGGCAAGCGGTTACTATATAGGTCAGACCGCGGATGCAAATGGTATGCCTAGTTCTCAAACTACCCAGTATGACAATACCATTAGTTACAATGGTGGTGATGTTGATGTTGTGGGTAGCGGTGGTGCTTATTTGCGTTTTAATAGTGCTGCTGGTCAAAGTCGTTTTCGTTATTATAAATCAGATACCTATACTCGCCAAAAAGCCATTCAGTTATATCGGAAAGAACTGGTGGAGGTGGAGGGCGACTGTGAGTGGCTGAGTTATCCGTCTTGTCCGGTCAGTATTGCTGTAGATGCCAGCAGTGACCCCAATGGCGCATGTGATCCTCAGACCATTGTGCCGCCGACTTTCACGGTGACGGATGCGTGTTTTGAGAATCCGACGGCGACGGTGACGCCGGGAGGTGTTGAGGGGCAGGGTTGTGACCGGTCGCAAACCTGGACGGCGACTTATGAGAACGCGTGCGGGGGGAGTGCGACTCCGGTCAGCGTTACCTACACATGGAAAGTAAGTCCAGATCCAGTCGATTTCTCCTCCATTATCTGTGAGAATGAATCAGTCGTGCTTTTTGACACAGTGCTGACAACATCAGGGATTTACACTAGAACCGGAACATCAAGCTGTGGTTGCGACTCTGTGGTGACGCTGCATTTGACGGTGAATCCGTCCACCGCAAGCGATACTATTGCCACGTCGTGTGGCAGCTTTGTGTGGCATGGTCGAACTTTCTCAGAGAGCACGGACACGGCAACGTTCCGCACCATCAACACCGCCGGCTGCGACTCTGTGGTGACGTTGCATTTGACGGTAGGCCACAGCAACACGGGTGACACGACAGCGTTTGCTTGCGACAGCTTCGACTGGTACGAGCACACGAACATCACTTCCAGCACGGATGCCCTCACCCACACGTTCACGAACGCCAGCGGCTGTGACTCAGTAGTGACGTTGCACCTGACGGTGGGCCACAGCAACACGGGCGACACGACGGCGTTCGCGTGCGACCGCTTCGACTGGTACGAGCACACGAGCATCACATCCAGTACGGATGCCCTTACCCACACGTTTACCAATGCCAGTGGTTGCGACAGTGTGGTGACCCTGCACCTGACGATTAACCATACTCCGGGGGTTACCATTAATGGTGATATTGCCGTTGTTACGGGTAATAGCACCACATTGACGGCCTCCGGAGCGGATAACTACCAGTGGAGTACAGGTGAAACATCGGCAGCTATTACCGTTGCACCGTCAACTACTACCACATATACCGTGGTAGGAACTTCCGACGGCTGTTCTTCAGAGCCTGTTAGTGTTACTGTGGTCGTGAGCGAATGTGAGCCTAGAATCGGGGACACCAGCGCAGTCGCATGCGATGTTTTCACATGGTATGGGATAGATTATACGTCATCCGCAGAGACCGCCACGCATGTTTTTGAAGGCGTGATGCCTGACGGATGTGACAGTATCGTAAGATTGCACCTGACGGTGGGCCACAGCAATACGGGTGACACGACGGCGTTCGCGTGCGACCGCTTCGACTGGTACGAACATACGAATATCACCTCCAGCACGGATGCCCTTACCCACACGTTCACGAACACCAGCGGTTGCGACAGTGTGGTGACCCTGCACCTGACGGTGGGCCACAGCAACACGGGTGACACGACGGCGTTCGCGTGCGACCGCTTCGACTGGTACGAGCACACGAACATTACTTCCAGCACGGATGCCCTCACCCACACATTTACCAATGCATCCGGTTGCGACAGTGTAGTGACCCTGCACTTGACGGTGGGCCACAGCAACACGGGCGACACGACAGCGTTTGCTTGCGACCGCTTCGACTGGTACGAGCACACGAACATCACCTCCAGCACGAGCTCATTGACCCATACGTTTACGAACGCCAGCGGTTGTGACAGCGTGGTGACGTTGCATTTGACGGTGGGCCACAGCAACACGGGCGACACGACGGCGTTTGCGTGCGACCGCTTCGACTGGTACGAGCATACGGACATTACCTCCAGCACGGATGCCCTCACCCACACGTTCACCAATGCCAGCGGTTGCGACAGTGTGGTGACCCTGCACTTGACAGTTCATTATCCTTCGCACCAATCCTACACCGTAGAGAGATGCGGAAGCTATACATGGGTGAGCGGTAACGGGCAGACGTACTCGGAATCAGGTCAGTACTATTGCAGACATGAGGATTCTAACGGTTGTATGCAGGTGGATACCCTCTTTTTAACTATTCATCCCTTGCCCGCAACCCCGATACTCTCCATTACACCCAATACCAGTTGCTCTGAATCCAACGGCATCATTACGGTGACCTCTCCCGTCGGTGGCTATTTGTATGATCTTGACGGAGGCGGTTTCCAATCTTCCAATACCTTTGCCAACTTAAATGCAGGTGAACATACTGTGTCGGTTCGTGATATTAGTCACGGGTGTGTTAGCACGACTGCCGCCTTGGTTACCACTGTCGGAAGCACATTGGCTGTGGAGGCTTCAGGCACTTCGCCATGTAACGGAGGGGATGTTGAACTCTTCGCCGAGACCCAGAGTGGGGGAGTGACTTACCTTTGGAGCGGCCCTGACAACTTTACCTCTACTTTGCAGAACCCTGTCATCAACCATGCTTTGCCTGCAAACGCAGGTGTATATACTGTGGTTGTCACGGAAACTGCCACAGGTTGTGTTTCCTCAAGTTCTGTAACAGTCACCGTCAATCCTACTTATTATTTCCCAGAACATGTTCAGGTTGCTCAAGGCGATCTGCCATACCATTGGCAAGGACGTGATTTATATAATAACGCGACAATCTATGATTCGCTACAAACAGTTGCAGGCTGTGATAGTGTCCTTTTCCTCAAGCTTACGGTAGTGCCTTTTAATGTTGTTGAAGAAACCCCTATGTTGTTGTGCTTTGGCGACACGGTAAATTGGCACGGGCACCTGATTTCGGATCCGGGCACATATCGCGATACAGCATTTGCAGCGAATAGCATATATATTGTGCGGGTGATTGTCAGTTCAATCTATTACTTTTCAGAAAATGTCTCCTACCCGCAGGGCAGCCTGCCGTACATCTGGCACGGACATGAGCTCGGCGGGGATACTACGGTCTATGACTCCCTTCAGACAGTCGTGGGTTGCGACAGCGTTCTCGTCCTCAATCTCACGATAATACCCTTTGATACCATTGAGGAGACGCCAATAGTGTTGTGTCTTGGCGATACGGCAAATTGGCGGGGGCATCTGCTTTCGGAACCGGGTGTCTACTGCGATACCGCATTCTCTCAAAATACAATCTACATGGTGACCGTAATGGTCAACCCAACCTATTTTATTCAGGACAATTTGTCTGTTCCGGAGGGCAGCCTGCCTTATGTTTGGCGTGGCCGCCAGTTCTATGGAAGTGCCACGGCGTATGATTCGCTCACCACAAGAGCGGGCTGCGATAGCGTGTACTCCCTTAACCTTACGGTAATACCTTTCAATGTCGTCGAGGATGCCACCATTTCGTTGTGCCCGGGTGAGACGGAAATCTGGCATGGACACCTTCTGTCAGGGCCGGACATCTACCGTGATACTGCATTCTCTGAGAACAATATCTACGTCGTAACCGTAATCGTCAATCCGACCTACTATTTTCCGGAAGACTTGTCCTACCCGCAGGGCAGCCTGCCGTTCAACTGGCACGGATACTTGCTCAATGGAGACACTGTCCTATATGATTCACTTCTGACAAATGCGGGTTGCGACAGTGTCTATTATCTCAATTTCACCGTAATACCATTTAATTATGTTGAAGAAAACCCGATAGAGATTTGTGCTGGCCGGACCGTAAGTTGGCGCGGGCACCTGCTTTCTGAAGAGGGTGTCTATAGCGATACGGTATTTGCCGAGAATATTATCTACATGGTGACAGTGACCATTAATCCGATATACTTCATCACGGAAACGGCGACCGTTCCGGAGGGCAGCCTGCCTTACAATTGGCACGGTCGCCAGTTCTATGGAGGTGTTACAGCATACGATTCGCTCACCACGACAGCGGGTTGCGATAGTGTATACTCCCTTAACCTTACGGTAATACCTTTCAATGTCATCGAGGATGCCACCATTTCGTTGTGCCCGGGTGAGACGATTAACTGGCACGGCCAGCTGCTCTCTGGACCGGGAACCTATACCGATACTGTTTTTGCAGAGAACAATATCTATGTGGTGACTGTAACCGTCAATCCTTTGCCAGTGGTTACCGTCAGCGGAGATGCGTTGATAATGATCGGCCATGACGCAACGCTCACTGCAATGGGGGCCGGCAGTTATCTTTGGAGTACTGGTGTGACCACGCCAGTTGTCACCGTGTCTCCTCAGGAGACGACAATCTACACGGTAACAGGGACAAATACCTTTGGGTGTAATGATACGGCCTCTTTTGAGGTGGTTGTTATCAACGATTGTTTTCTCCCCGTACAAAACGGTGAGGAATCTGTACATTGTGTGTCACAAGCGGTTCCGCCCCAACTGCCCGAAGTGATAGCGTGTGGCGATACGATTCCGCTGGTGGCCGGAGAGAATACGGGTGATATTGAATCGGGCTGTGGCGATTCCGTTTTTGTATATCACTATACGGTTCGTGACACGCAGTACACTTGGACCTATACCTATCATGTCTCTCCTGATGAGATGCCACTGTTGAACAATTCGTCAATTAATATCTCCTGCTTGTCAGATACGGTTAAACCCACACCTCCGCTGATGGTGAACAACTGTTCGGATACGATTGTCCCGACAGCGTTGCCCGTTGAAGTGGAAGTCACTGGCTGCAGAGGAGTGGTGAGATATATTTGGAAGTATGAAGATTGTGCGGGACATGTGCAAAACTGGACATACAGTTATATTATCAGGGATAATATTGCACCTACATTTAGTCAACCCGGGGATGTTGCCGTTTGTCGGAACGCGAATGGGGCGTATGATGCAGATACGAGTATTACAGGTTCACCTGTCTCATTGGATGACAATTGTGCGGATACGGAGGACCTCTCGGTTACGTATAATGATTTGTTTGTCGATAATCAAACCATGGCAGACACCCTTTTCCGGACCTGGGTTGTTACAGACCCGTGCGGGAACGTGGCCAGAGCGGTGCAGAAGATCATTGTCTATGACACATACCATACAGAAATCCATGAGGGAATCTGTGTGAGGGACTTGCCATATACTTTCAATGTCGGAGGAAGAGACACCATTATCAGTGTTGTTTCATCCTATAACTCGACTTTCAACTTTCCACTTGCCTCTCAGAATGGATGCGACAGCCTCGTGACGTTGCATTTGACGGTTGATACAGTTGCTGAGATACAGGAGCAATTGTCCATTTGTGAAAACGAATTGCCGTATCATTTTACTTACGGCCAGATTGACACTACCTTTGAGGAGGGAACCCCTGCATTTTCCACCTGCCGCTTCCAGATGCCAGCCCAAGGTGGCTGTGAAAGCGTCCTTGTGCTGGCTCTGACGGTTACCCCGAGTTATAATGTTGACATTACCCAAACAGCCTGCGATATGTATATTTGGCATAATACTCCTTATAGGGAGTCGGGAAGATACGAATGGTATGGTCAGACTGTTAACGGATGCGACTCTGTGGAGACGCTATGGCTGACGATTCGCAAAAGCTCTATGAGTGTGCAGGATTCTACGGTTTGTGACAACGATCTTCCGATAGTTTGGAATGGCGTTACATTTTATGAGGCAGGAACCGGAAGTGCAATACTGGCCGGCGCCAATGCCGTGCATTGCGATAGTGTGGTGCTTATGACGTTGCATGTGAACAGAACCGATACGACCGTGCTGTATGATACGATAGTTCAGAACCAATTGCCATATCATTTCACGAATGGTCTGGTTGACACCACTTTTGGAATCAACATTCCCCAAGAATCGGTCTCCATTTTCCATTTTGCCAGTAACAACGGCTGTGACAGTACAGTTTCCCTCAATCTTACAGTATTACTAAATCCGAATGCGGAAGCGGATAGTACCGTGTGTGAAAATGATCTTCCTTTGGTTTGGAATGATGTCCGATTCACCGGTGCCGGAACGGACACGGTTGTGCTGACCGCTTCCAATGGTGCTGACAGTTTGTTGGTCATGCACGTGTATGTGAACCATAACACTTCGGCTGCGCTTTACGACACGATTGTGGAGAACCAGCTGCCGTATCATTTTACGAATGGTCAGATCGACACTGTCTTTGCAGTGGGAACCCCGCATCTCACCACGTCCCGTTTTATGCTTTCCAACGCAAATGGCTGCGACAGTGTCGTGACCTTGGAGCTCACGGTGATATTGAATGTGTCTGTGGAGCTGGATAGTGCCGTCTGCCCCAGCGCCCTGCCTTTGATATGGAACGGCGTTGAGTTCTCCGATGCAGGAACAGATACCGTCGTGGTGCCTGCCTCTGCCGGTTCGGACAGCGTGATTGTGATGAACCTGGCCATCCTGCCTGCCCAACTCACAAACTTGCACGATGAGGTCTGTGCAAGTGACTTTCCGTACCATTTTATCAATGGACAGATAGACACTGTGATTACATCCGTCGTGCCCCATCATGCCGTTTTCAATTTCCTGTTTTCAACTCAAGACGGGTGTGATAGTGTGGTAAGCTTGGATCTTTCCGTTTTGGACACCTCTTTGAGTGTGGTGCCGCTTTCCGATTTCTGTGATAATATGTCCACCACCTTGTCGGCTCTTTCTTCGATGGAGAATTTTGTATGGAGCACGGGAGAGACCTCGCAGGATATCGAGGTCACGGCTCCGGGGGTCTATTCGGTTACCGCTTCCACGGGAGACTGCCAGTCTATGTCGGCCTATGTTGTGGACGTTTGCGAGCTTGTCTTGTATTTGCCGAATGCGATTTCCCCGGGAAAACTGGATGGCCATAACGATTGTTTCTCTCTTCCGGAGAGATGCATAGGTCTGATAGACGAGTTTGAGATCACAATTCTAAACCGTTGGGGCGAGGTGGTATTCCACTCCAACGACAAGAATTTCAAGTGGTATGGTGTTGTAAGGCAGAATGTCTATAATTATGTTATATATTATACCGAATTGGACGATAAGAAAGGACGCCATCATTTGAAAGGGGCTTTGATAGTGTTGTAATAATTGTGTACATTTGCAGCTGGAAAAATTGTTGAAGTCTGGAATATAAACATAAAACATCATAAAATGAAAGGAATCGTTTTAGCCGGCGGTGCCGGAACCCGTTTGCATCCCATTACGCTTGCCATGAGCAAGCAGCTGATGCCCATCTATGACAAGCCGATGATCTATTATCCCATATCCACCCTGATGCAGGCCGATATACGGGAGATACTCATCATATCCACGCCACAGGATCTCCCCAATTTTGAGCATTTGTTGGGCGACGGCTCGCGCATCGGCTGTCGTTTTGAGTATAAAGTGCAGGAAGTGCCCAATGGTCTCGCGCAAGCCTTTGTGCTCGGCGAGGAGTTCATCGGCAGTGACAAGGCCGCGCTTGTGTTGGGTGACAACATCTTCTATGGCGGTGGCATTGAACAGCATCTCATGGAGAACAAGAATCCCGAGGGCGGTGTTATTTTCGCCTACCACGTGTCAGATCCCGAACGTTACGGTGTTGTGGAGTTCGATGAGGATATGAATGCTATCTCCATTGAGGAGAAACCTGCGCAGCCTAAGTCCAATTTCGCGGTTCCCGGGCTCTATTTCTACGACAATAGCGTGGTGGAGGTGGCTAAAAACATCAAGCCCAGTGCCCGTGGTGAGTATGAGATTACGGATGTGAACCGCCATTATCTGGAAGCCGGCAAGTTGAAAGTGTGCCAGTTGGACCGCGGCACGGCCTGGCTCGACACGGGCACGTTCAACTCTTTGATTGAGGCCACGCAGTTTGTGCAGGTCATCGAGGCGCGCCAGGGTCTGAAGGTCGGCTGTATAGAGGAAATTGCCTACAGGCACGGCTTCATTGACGCGGCCAAATTGGAGGAGATTGCCCAGCCCTTGATGAAGAGCGGCTACGGCGCCTACCTGATGGGGTTGCTGAAGTAGGGGGGGGATAGTATAGTTGTCCTGTTGTTCTGCTGGAAGCCGTATTTAGTGGTTTCTGTTATCCATTCAAGGGATCTGCTTTGTGGGTTGATCATGGCTTATAGTGTTTATTATTTGTTCTATTTGGTTCTTTCGGTTGCGACGCGAAGCATAACGCATTAGTTTGCTCTTGTTGACATTGACACGTTCAAATGCATTTTCATAGATATGGTATATTTCAGAACCGCTTGTAAAAATCAGTTCGTTGTCACCTACGGCATCCACAAGGATTTTTTCTATGCGAGGAACCACACAACCGTCCTCCTCCGTCAAAGGCGACTGCCCTATCAATTGGCGCACCACAATGGCATCCGTCCCTGTCAGATACCGCTCGCATTCCTGAACTGTCGGGTCAAGAAGGATGTTCCGTCCGAGATTCATGTTCTGTAAAGCATGGAATATGGGTTCCATACCATCTTTTTCAACATCCACCAAGCCATAGCCGACATTGGGGACGTGAAGCATGAACAGCGACAGAACCTTTGGGCTCCAGACACATAAGTCGAGTAGCGGGAATTGCTCTTTAAGCTTTTGATAGATGGATTTCTCCTCTTCGGAAATATTCAACACAAATTCGGGCAAGCTGTTTTTGGCCAACTGGTATTCGCCGAAGTGATTGCGGATAAGTATGCCAGAAGCTATAAGACGGCTTATTTGCAAATCCACTGCCCTGTTTTTGATTGTGGGTTGCTTGTCAGCTATCTCACGGAGAAGGTCTTTCCGTTGGAAAGTTCCCCCTTGCATGGCAGCATATCTCAATATCACGTCAGTCGTTCTCATAAAAAATATATCGCGGCAAAAATACATCATTTTTGTCAAATAATCAAGATTTTTGACAAAAATGTGTGTCGGCAGACAACGTAACATTCACCGATTCTGCGGATAGCGCTCTAGCTCAGCCCACTAGCTTCCGTTGGAGATGGGGTTGTTGATTTTCGGGGCGGGTTTTTGCGGGATTTTATTTTTTGTATATTTGCCCCGCTGTTCTGCCGGAAGGCAGGCATATTATAGAAAAGAAAGCGAGTTTTCGCCTATCCGCCGTGGTGAACCTGGACAGTTTACAATGTTTGCACGGATATTCGGAAAACAAGCTTGCCTATTGTGTATTTATTGCCAAATAGGTGGGGCTTGTTCTGCAGTGTCTTGCAAACGGGAGGTCCAGGCCCTACACGGAGGATGCTGTCGGATAACGGCTCCACTTTCTTTTTTGTGTGTTATATTTGGTAACCCCTATTGTTAAGAAATAAGACATGAAAGTCCACGCAGGCGAAAAGGTAAAGGAATATGTAGAAGCATCCGGCATGAGCGTAGCCGAATTCGCCCGCCGGGTGGACTGCCACCGGCAGAACGTTTACGACATCTTTAAGCGGCAGGATATCGACTTGTCGCTGCTACAACGTATATCCCGTGTGCTGGACCACGACTTCGTTACAGAGCTTTACGGTGCCAAAAGTCCTAAAGTGACACTCAAATTCTCAGTTACTGTGGAGATGGAGAACGGGGAGTGTAGGGTGACGGAGGTGAGGGCGGTGAAATAGATGAAGATACTGGCATTCGTGCAAGTTTTTTTCGACTGCCAAAATACAAAATTGAAAATCATGGGGATTTTTGATTGAAAATCATAGGAATTTTGTACGTTTACGTTTGCTGCGTGAATTAAAAAAAGCAGATAGTCCACACCCACACGACACTTTGTGGACACGTCGATTGCCTGTAGGTCGTTGAATGTGACCCCTGAAGACTTGCTTCGTGACCTGAACAGTTTTGGGCTTTTTTTCGAGGATATGGCTGTGCGCGACCTTAGGGTGTATGCGAGTGCGTTGGGCGGAGAGGTGCGTCATTACCGCGATAATGCAGGCCTTGAGTGCGATGCTGTTGTACATTTGGAGGATGGCCGTTGGGGTGCCATTGAGATTAAATTGGGTGGCGATGAGTTGATAGAAGAAGGCGCCAGGTCGTTGAAAACGCTGAAAAAAAAGATTGAAGAGAAGAGTGATGAAAAGTCGCCCTCATTTATGATGGTGCTGACGGCTGTCGGTGGAGCCTACCAACGTGAAGACGGTGTTTATGTTGCGCCTATCAATTTCGTAAGAACATAAGAATTGTCGCCGCAAATACAATTTATTTTATTGGATCATTGCTGTCCACTGAAAAATCGAAATGGTTCTTTGAAATTACTGTAAGTTAGAAAGTTACAGAGTATTTTTGAGCGCGCTGATTTGAACAAACGATGGCAATATGCACAAAGGTAAATACGTGTTCGCACAACTGTTGGACTTCATCGACAAGGACGTGTTCCTCAGGATAGCGAACAAATACGACGGAAACCGGTACGTGAAACACTTCACCTGTTGGAATCAGCTTGCGGTGCTGATGTTCGGCCAACTGTCCAATCGGGAGAGCCTCAGGGATGTGGTTTTGGCCACCCAGGCACATTGTGAGAAAGCCTACCATCTCGGGTTCGGGCGAGCAGTGACCAAGAACAATCTCTCCAAGGCCAACTGCAGTCGCGACTACCGCATCTTCGAGGAGTTCGCCTACCGCGTGGTGACAAAGGCCCGTGATTGCAGAGCAACTGAGATCTTCAAACTTGGCGGCAACGTCTATGCCTTTGACTCTACAACCATCGACCTGTGTCTGAGCGTCTTTGAATGGGCATTGTTCAGAAAAAGGAAGGGAGGAGTCAAGGTGCATACGCTGTATGACATCGAGACCCGGGTCCCTACCTTCTTCCACATCACTCCCGCGAGAGTCCATGACATGAAGGCGATGGATGCCATACCTTACGAGGAGAACTCTTTCTACATCTTCGACAGAGGCCACAACGACTTCAAGCGTCTTCACAACATAGAGAGCATCGGAGCCTACTTCGTCGTGAGAGGGAAGAAGAAAAACGACTTCAAGCCGGAGAGATGGAAGCGGAGGTTCCCAAAAGACTCGGGGATCCTCTCGGATGCCATAGGCCACATGGACGGAACGCTTACCGGGAAGAAATATCCCGACAGGATACGCAGGGTGGTCTATTGGGACGCGGAGTCCAAAAGAAGATTCGTGTTCTTTACCAACGCTTTGGATATCAAACCGGTAACAGTTTCCGACCTTTACAAAAACCGCTGGCAGATAGAGCTGTTCTTCAAATGGCTCAAGCAGCACCTCAAGATAAAAAAGTTCTGGGGAGAAACCAAGAACGCCGTTAGAATCCAGATATACTCCGCGATAACAGCCTACTGCATGATGGCCATCGTCCAGAAAAAGCAGGGGGTCGAACGTTCAATCTACGAGATGCTCCAAATTACAAGTATCTCATTGACAGATACTACCGCACTGAAAACCTTGTTCGGCTTATCTAACTTCAACAATGTCAAAGAACAAATTGATAATAGTGAACTGTTATTATTTTAAGTTATACATTCAAATATAAATCGTCCAATTTTTTAGTGGACACTAATGATAAAATACCTTAATTGTTCAATAGATTGAATAAAAATCAAAGTTTTTATGCAAGTGTATTAAATATTTAGTACCGACATCAATGAAAAAAGAACTTGATTGGTATATTGAAAAGGTGTTTCCGGAATAAAGCGTATAAAACAGTACTAACATATTAGCAGATAATGGAAGAAGAGAAAATGCATCATTGTGTAGGTTTTGATTTACCGATGAATGAGAAATTCAACGGCTTTGCCATAGAGATGGAATGGGAAGAAAATCTTTTACACCAATGGCAACGTTTCCGGGAGATGGTGATTTATGAAAGATAGTGGTCGGTGCAACCCCAGACGTTTTTTCTGTACTTTCCGACTCTAAATGCTGGCCACAATCGCCTGGCGGTGCGTTATATTTTCGCCGAATCAATACAACAAACCGAATAAATAGAGAGGTATTTTATTGTCAATGCCGACATCTATGCCATCAACTACAATGTAACTTTTGGAAATGTTGGCAATCTGACGGAACCCTTTGTCGTGGCCTCCAACTTCAAATAGATACTCGTTATCTACTAGTATATCCCCCTTTTCAGGCATACTTAATTTGTGCGAGGCAAGCATATTGGCAACAAATGTTTCACGAAGTGTGCCAATATCAGCGTTGGGGGACAACGCGTGCATCAGATTTGTGTTGTCAAAGAGTATCTTTTCAGGCTTCTGCAACATTTTCATACCACTGGATTTCTGGTATAAACGTCTAATCAGCCCAGCTTTTTGCATCAGTTCCAACATTTTATAAACACTATCGCGAGATGTGCACAACTTGCTCGCTATGTCAGACACATTGAGGGTATATGGCGTCAAGCCCGCCAAAATCCCCAACAGTACTTTAATTTTATAAACCAACTCGTATGTGATCTTCGCCACCGAAGGCATTTCCACCTGAATGATGTTATTTACCACATTCTCCAATCTTTCGGCGAAACCGTCTCCTTCTTCTTTGTAAAACGGATAATAACCATGAGAGAGATAGTCTTCAAAGTACTTCATCACAGGCAATTGATTGCTGAAACGGGCTGCAATAGTTGTGTGATTATGCAAGATTTCCTCTAATTGAACGGGCGTCACTTGTGCAACTCCCTCTAACAACAAATATTCGCGAAAACTTAACCCTTGCATAGTATATGATCTGCAACGACGAGACAGGTCTGCTTCCGTTTCATTAAGCTGTAGCATCGAGGAACCTGTAATAACAACATGCATTCTAGGATAGGAGTCATAGACTTCCTTTATTTGTCTATCCCAGCCATTGTATTTATGTACCTCGTCAAGAAACAAATGTGTAACCCCATGAGAAATAAGGTATTCTGCCAAGTCAACAATAGAATGGGTAGAGAACCATGAGTTGTCCGCTGACGCATAAAAGGCCTCGTTAGGATTTGGAAAAGTACGCTTGATATGCTGCAAAAGCAAAGTCGTTTTCCCTACTCCTTTTGGTCCTTTCAGTAAAATAAGACGATTGTTCCAATTAATATGATCATACAGATATCTTGTAAAACCAAAGGAAGTATTTTCTAATAGATGTAAATATATGGCATTTAATCTTTGCATAATTGTCGAATTTAAAAGTTAAATCGACTATTGTTTTGTCGATTGGAAAAGTCAAATTTAAAATAATCGCAAAAATACAATTTATTTTATTCGAATGCCACATCAATAAAAAAATCATCGGTTGTGCAACATGTCACACTGTTTGTTGCGTGAATTGAAGGCTTCTTTGTATGCGTTATATTTGCGTTAAAGCTTATGTCGCTACAACACCTTGTAACACTAGCCGTAACGGTGTTTGAGAACCACGGTGCTTTGCTATTGGGATGGAATTGGGAAACGGAATAAATGGTTGAAATCCGTTTGTAAAAAATGGAATAAGTGATAGAAACCGTACTGAAAAAAATGGAATAAGTGGAATTTTTGGTGATGCTTTGCTAAATGTTTTGTATCTTTGCAGCGTTGTATATAATTCGTCAGGATATGCTTGAACGCAAATTTACCCAATATATTGAACGTTTTCTGACAGAGGAGCCCAATAAGATTCTTTTGGTCAATGGAGCCCGACAAATCGGAAAGTCTTATCTTGTGCGTTATGTTGGAAAGCGCCTCTTCAAACATTTCGTGGAAATCAACCTTAAGGAAGACAAAGAAGGTGATCAGGTTTTTGCCAGCGTGAAGACTACCGAAGACCTGTATATGCGGCTGGGCAACTATTATTCAAAGCCCTTAGGCAATAAGACTGATACACTGGTGTTTCTTGATGAGATACAGAGTTATCCGCATTTATTGACCATGCTGAAGTTTCTCAATCAGGAGGGAAAATACCGTTATATTGCCAGCGGCTCTCAATTAGGCGTGGCATTGTCGGAGACACCTTCGGTGCCTATCGGCAGTGTTACGGTTGAGCAGATGTATCCTCTTGATTTTGAAGAATTCCTGTGGGCTACAGGTGTCAGTAGAGAGTGGATTGAACATATCCACGATTCATTTGACAGGGAAGAGTGTTTGGATGAGAATACGCACGACTTGCTGCTTAAGCGTTTTCGGTATTATCTGTTGGTGGGTGGTTTGCCCGAGGCTGTCAACAAGTATTTAGAGGACAGGAATATGGTTCGAGTAAGGGCTGTGCATAGGGATATTCACGAGCTCTATCGTGTGGATGCCTCACAATATGATGAGGAGCACAAATTGAAGATTCGCCGCATCTATGACTTGATTCCAAGCAATTTGGAAAATAAAAAGAAGCGTATTTTTTACAATAAAATAGAAAACAAGACTGGTAAGCATTTCGCTGATTATGCCGACGAGTTCGAGTACCTTACTAATTCAGGTGTGGCCTTGGAAGTATCGGCTATCAGCAATCCGCATTTCCCGCTAATTGAGTCAGAGCAGAAGAAACTGGTGAAGCTATACCTCAATGATGTGGGGCTGTTGACATTTATACTCTATGGGTTGAATGTAAATGCCGTGTTGCAGGATGTCAGAAGCATCAATCTGGGAACGGTTTATGAATCAGTTGTCGCACAAGAACTTACAGCCCATCATTGTAAGTTGCACTATTACGATAACAAACAAAAAGGAGAAGTCGATTTTCTCATTGATGACTACGATACTCTTCGAGTGTTACCATTGGAAGTCAAGTCAGGCAAAGACTATACGGAGCATAGCGCATTGACAAAATTCCTTAAGACTCCGGAATACGGTATCAGCCGAGCCATTGTCTTCTCCAATGAACGTCAAGTGTATAAGAAAAATGGAGTGACCTACATGCCTGTGTATTACTGTATGTACATTCAAAATCACACTTTCGGGGAAACCGTTATTCTGCCTACACTGGAGTCTATCTAAGATTCCACCCGACATGGTCCCGCGGTGGCGAAATGAGTGCCCCTGAGCAAGAGACTCCCGCACCGCGGCAGGTGGTATGGGGGCCGTGATGCATCCATGAAGCCACTCGCGGCGCGTGAGACCAGGAAACCACCATCGCCTGGCGGTGCGTTATGTTTGCGCCAAATTTCATAAAATTTCTACAATGGTTGAAATTTCAACTATAATTTGTATATTTGCCGCGTTAAAGTTTAATATTAAGCTGTTATGGATAATATATATATGATCTCCGACGCGGTGATCCAATTCAGGATCGGTGAACGGTTGAAACAAACAAGGCTGAAACAGAATATCACG
Organism: uncultured Bacteroidales bacterium; assembly: GCA_905233745.1. Classification (GTDB taxonomy): domain Bacteria; phylum Bacteroidota; class Bacteroidia; order Bacteroidales; family WCHB1-69; genus F23-D06. The sequence goes on along the minus strand of CAJODA010000031.1, from coordinate 18,580 downwards.
CAGCAGCGCCTCGCCGAGGAGGCTGGGGTCTCCCTATCTTCTGTAAAAAAAATTGAAAAGGGCGAAATCGGCTCGTTCGACACGCTGTTGAGGGTGTTGCGAATATTGGAACTGCTTGATGCGCTACAATCTTTAGTGGACGAACCGCAACTGAGCCCGAACGAATATTATGAAATGGTACACGCTTCAAAAACTAAGATCAGAAAACGGGCGGCAAGTGTACTTCGCAAAATTGAAAAGGAGGAACCGTCATGGTAGATGTGGCTAAAGTGAGCATGTTTGGTCTTCCTGTGGGGACATTCAGATGGGATGACCAGTATGATGTCGTCCGCTTTGAGTACGACAGCCGTTTTGTGGGACGCGGACTGGAACCCTCGCCGCTAATGATGCCTGTCCGCGAAGGTCGCGTCTATTCTTTCGCCAACCTGGACAGAGAAACTTTTAAAGGCCTTCCGGGCATGTTAGCCGATTCACTCCCAGATACATACGGACGCGCCCTCTTCGACCGCTGGCTGGCACTTACGGGTCGCACAAGCAGCAATCCCATCGAGACGCTTTGCTTCCTCGGCAAACGGTGTATGGGCGCTTTGGAATTTGAGCCAGCAATGGATATGCCATACGACCCTCACGCCAGGTTTGAGATAGACTCGCTGGTTAGTGTGGCAAGCGATGCGTTGGCTGAGAAATCGTCTTTTGGCGTAAATTTGAACGACGACAAGAAATCAGCCATCGCTGAAATTCTACGGCTTGGAACATCTGCCGGTGGACAGCGCGCTAAAGCTATCATTGCCTATGACAAGGTCACTGGTGAGGTTCGCTCCGGACAAGTGGAAGCTCCGCAAGGATTCGACTATTACCTCATTAAGTTGGACGGTGTGTCAGCGACCGCTGGATTTAGGGAAACGGGCAATTATGGCCGACTGGAATACTCCTTTTACGAACTAGCCAAAGAGTGTAGGATTAACATGTCGGAATGTTCATTGATTGAGGAGAATGGACGTGCACATTTTCTCACCAAACGTTTTGACCGAAAGAACGGCAAAAAAATCCACATGCAGACTCTCTGCGGCATGGCCCACTACGACTACCGAATCCATCGTGTATATTCCTACGAACAGGCCTTTGGCGTGATGCGGGCATTGAGACTGCCATATTCCGATGCAACGGAGATGTTCCGTCGGATGGTGTTTAATGTGGTGGTTCGCAATCAGGACGACCATACTAAGAACATCTCTTTCCTGATGGATGAAGATGGTCGATGGCGGCTCTCACCTGCATACGATATGGGCTATGCCTACAATCCTAATGGCGGATGGACTGCCACGCACCAGATGTCTGTCAACGGCAAATTTGATGACATCAATCGCGATGATTTGCTTGTCTTTGCTCGTCAAAACAATATCAAGGATGCCAAATCTGTTATCGATGAAGTGTGCGAAGCCGTTTCCCAGTGGCCGCAGATGGCGAGAGGGTGTGGCGTTTCGCAAACGATGGTGGATAGGATTAGAGGGGATATGCTGCTGTAGAATCGTAATGCAGTGCGACACTACAATACCTTGTCAAACTGTTTGTTGCGTAAATGGAGGGCTTCTTTGTATGCGTTATAGTTGCGCAGAATCTTAATTTTTTTTCTCATTTATATCACCGTGATCTTCTTGTACCTGATCCGTTTCGGGGTGACATTGCCGAGGCGCATCTTCTTGTTCTCCTCATATTCGGTGTAGCTACCCTCGAAGAAATAGACTTGCGAGTCACCCTCGAAGGCGAGGATGTGCGTGCAGATGCGGTCCAAAAACCAGCGGTCGTGGGAGATGACCACCGCGCAGCCCGCGAAGTTCTCCAGACCCTCCTCCAACGCGCGCAGCGTGTTCACGTCGATGTCGTTGGTCGGCTCGTCCAGGAGCAGCACGTTGGCCTCCGATTTCAAGGTCAATGCCAAGTGCAGACGGTTGCGCTCACCGCCGGACAACACGCCGGCCTTCTTGTTTTGCTCCGTGCCGCTGAAGTTGAAACGCGACAGGTAGGCGCGCGAGTTGATGAGCCGACCGCCCATCATGATCTGCTCGTTGCCCTCCGAAAGCACTTCCCAGACGCTCTTCTCCGGGTCAATGACCGTATGTTGCTGATCCACATAGCCCACTTTCACCGTCTCGCCGACTTTGAAGTCGCCGCTGTCGGGCTGTTCCAATCCCATGATGAGGCGGAATAGGGTAGTCTTACCCGCACCGTTAGGTCCGATGACCCCCACAATGCCGTTGGGTGGCAGGTTGAAGTTGAGGTCGTCAAACAGCAGCTTGTCGCCGAAGGCCTTGCGCACGTTGCGGGCTTCAATAACGTTATTACCCAAGCGCGGACCGTTGGGGATGAAGATCTGCAAGGTCTCCTCCTTCTCCTTCACATCCTCGTTAAGCAGCTTGTCGTAGGCGTTCAAACGGGCCTTGGACTTGGCGTGGCGCGCTTTCGGGGCCATGCGCACCCACTCCAGCTCGCGCTCCAGCGTTTTCATGCGCTTGCTCTCCTGCTTCTGCTCCATGGCCAAACGGTTGGACTTCTGCTCCAGCCAGGAGGAGTAGTTTCCTTGCCAGGGGATGCCCTCGCCGCGGTCCAGTTCCAAAATCCAGCCGGCCACATGGTCCAGGAAGTAGCGGTCGTGCGTCACGGCGATAACCGTGCCCTTGTATTGCTGAAGGTGGGCTTCCAGCCATCCCACAGACTCCGCATCCAGATGGTTGGTGGGCTCGTCGAGGAGCAGGATGTCGGGCTCGGTGAGCAACAGACGGCAAAGAGCCACACGGCGGCGCTCGCCTCCGGAGAGGTTCTTCACGGGGGTGTCGCCATCGGGACAGCGCAAAGCGTCCATCGCGCGCTCCAGCTTGGAGTCCAGCTCCCAAGCGTCATACTGGTCAATCAACTCCGTGAGCTCGCCCTGGCGTTCAATGAGCTTGTTCATCTCATCGTCGCTCATAGGCTCGGCAAACTTCATGTTCACCTCTTCATACTCCTTCAACACATCCACAATCTTCTGCACACCTTGCATCACGACCTCCTTGACGGTCAGGTTGTCGTCGAGTTGCGGGTCTTGCGGCAGATAGCCTACTGAGTAGCCTGGCGAGAAGACAACCTCGCCCTGGTAGGACTTGTCCTCACCGGCGATAATCTTCAACAAGGAAGATTTTCCCGCACCGTTCAAACCTAAAACGCCTATCTTGGCGCCATAGAAGAACGAAAGGTAGATGTTTTTCAATACTTGCTTTTGCGGTGGGTACGTCTTGCTGACGTTCACCATGGAAAAGATGATTTTCTTGTCGTCTGCCATAAGAGGGTGAATTTGGTAAAGTTGGTAAATGGGGTGAATGAGGTGAAGTTCAAAATTCAAAACATACTTTGAACTTTGAATTTTGGATTACTCCGTAAGGCACGCGTCTAATGCAGCCGTTATGGCTTCGCGGTCCATTTTCTGCCCGATGAAGACAATCTTCTGCATGCGGTCGCCGTAGCGCTCGTCCCAGTCGCGGCGCAGTCCGGGCTCCTTCTCCATCATTTCTGCCAGCTCATCCGGCGGCATGGTGGCGAACCAGAGGCCCACATCGCGCAGTAACAGTTGCTTGCCGGCTTGCTCAAACAGGTAGCAGGCATCATACTCGCTCTTGAAATAGCAGATGCCTTTTGCACGGATGATGCTTTTCGGTAGGGTGGAGACGAACTCGTCGAACTTGCCCAAGACGAATGGCGCCCGGCGGTAATACACAAACGTGCTTATGCCGTACTCCTCCGCCTCGCCTTCGTCATCATGATGGTGGTGATGATGATGGTGCTCTTCGTGCTCTTCGTGCTCTTCGTGCCCTTCGTGTCCTTCGTGTCCTTCGTGTTCCTCATGTTCCCCATGCACCTCATCATGAATCCCCTCCACTCCCCGTATCCAGGCGGCAGAGGTGGCCACTTGTTCGTAGTCAAACATGTCGGTGTTCAAAATCTTGTCCAGTTCAACGTCGCCGTAGTCGCATTCAATGATGGTGGCCTTGGGTTGGATGGCCCGTATGATGCCGCGAACACGGCCCAATTCGTCAGGTGTAACCTCAGAAGCTTTGTTGAGGAGTATGATGTTGCAGAATTCAATCTGTTGGATGACCAGATTTTCAATATCATCCTCATCAATATCTTTTCTCAGCAGGCGGTCGCCGCAGCCGAATTCGCTTTGCATGCGCAGGGCGTCCACCACAGTGACAATGCAGTCGAGTTTCGGAATCCCGTTTTGGGTGAAGTCGCCGCCCATTCTGGGCATGGTGGTGATGGTTTGAGCAATGGGTTCCGGCTCGCAAATGCCGCTCGCCTCAATTACAATGTAGTCGAAGAGCTGCAGGTTGATGAGGTCGCGCAACTGCTCCACGAGGTTCATTTTGAGTGTGCAGCAGATACAGCCGTTTTGCAGGGCCACCAGACTGTCGTCGTTCTGGTTCACCACACCGCCCTTTTGGATGAGGTCGGCGTCAATGTTGATTTCTCCGAGGTCGTTGACGATGACGGCAAACTTGATGCCGCGGCGGTTGGAGAGTATTCGGTTCACTAAGGTGGTCTTACCGCTGCCTAAATATCCGGTGAGCAGTAGAACAGGGGTTTCTTTTTTCATGTTTTTGAGAATAGCGGGATAATCCGCAGGTTATTTGATAAAGTTGAGGTAGATGTTCACCACCGCATAATCATCGGTGATATTGCTGAGTGTCAAGGAAAAGATGCGCAAATCTTGACCGAATCTGGAACTCATACCTTGATTGTTAAGCAGTGGGGCCAGTGTTTTCTTGTCGGTGTTGTACAGGGTGAATTCTATCAGGTTGGAAGAGGCGATGTTGCCTTTGGCAAACTTGTAGAAACGGTTTTCGCCAAGGTTCCCGGTGGTTGCCAGGTCCTGCATGAAGGCAGTGATGGCGTTTTCAGATGTGGCGAAGATATAGGCGTTTCCCTTGTGGATGAATGCCTTGTAGTGGTTGGTGTCAAAGGTCGAGCCTTCAGGTAGGAGTATGCTGTCGTTGACCGGGAAGATGCCGTTGGGATAGGCGGCCCGTACTTCGTCAGCGTGTTGCGTGTTGGCAAAAGGAGAATAGGAGTTGCTGAGGGTGTCGTATCTTGCCAGCAGGTACGAATAGGTACTAATTGAATCTTGAGGGAGGGCAAAATGACATACATCATATTGGGCAAGCTCCAGATGTTCGTACCAGACGGTATGGTAGGGTAGGAGGTCCTCCGGTATGGTTTTTTCAGCAGAAAGGTTTGAGAAACGCTTCAACAGTTTGTCATTTGCAGGAGTGTATCCTGACAAGAATATATCGTTACCAGACATTCTGATCTGGAATGCCCCCCAGTTGGCCAAGGATTTAATGCTTTTGATAGTGTTTGCAGATTTGGCATTGAAATAATTGCCCAGTCCATCCAGATAAGTGGCGCTGAGAAACAGCCAGTTTTGTTTCTTGTTCTTCTCTGCGAGGTCATATAGCCGTTTGAAATCACCATCAGACAGCAGGTTCTTAGGATGCAGATGCTGGATAATAGATCTCTTCAGCAGGTCCTTGCTGGTCGTAATCGATAGAATATGGTTGAAGAAGACGAAATAGAGATTTTTGTAGTTGGTGCCGTATGAATAAATCTTCTGCTGCTCGAATGTCTCGCAGTTGGCCGGGTCGATGCTGAGCGCTCGAAGCAGATGCTTGAACGATGCCTTGTCCGTATGCATGTTGAATAGCAGTACGGTGCCATTGTCCTGTGGATGCCCCGATATGGTGATATCATACTTCCCGGCAGGCAAGGCGTTATGCATGGTCTCAAATGCCGGAAGGGCATCCATGGCCGTCAACTCGTTGAAATAGGGGAGCAGGGGCGACATGTCTTCGGTAAAAGAAGTGTTGTCGTTCACTTCGTATAAGAAAACTGCGTCAGTGGGAATGGCCTCTATCAGCTCGGATTTGGTTTGCTTGAAGAAACTGTAATAGAAAAAAATGCCCACACCGATAAGCAGTGCCGCTATAATACTCAGAACGATGATTCGTCCCCAGTGACGTTCGCTATTGTAGTCTTCTTTCATAACTACTCTTTTCCTTCTTCTTTCTTTTCTTCCAGATCTACCAGGTTGTTATTGACGAGGAGGTTGTACCAGGAAAGCACTTTCTTGATGTTGGATACGTAAACACGTTCGCGGTCATAGTTGGGAAGCACCTCCGCAAAGTAGGCCTTTAAGGCGTTGTTGTCTTTGGGAATAGTAACGGTGGCGCCGTTCTCTTTCTTGAAAATGGATTGGAAAACGGATTGAAGGGAGACTTCGTCCTCATCAGTGAAAATGGCGATATTGTCGAGTGTGGCTACTCCGTCCTGCGAAAAGGCGGGGAAGCGGTGCTCATCTTCAAGTGATTCAACAATAAAGCAGTTAGGCGTTCTGGATACGAGTTTGAAAAGTCCGCCTTTTCCAGTGATTGATAAAATGTTGCTTAAATCCATGTTAATTTTGATAATAAATGATTTGACGTTTTCTAATTGATAATATCTTGTTGTCGCGCACCAGTGCCTCGGTCTGCCAATTGTTGTATCGGTCGTGGCCGAAGTAGTAGTGCGTTTCCCTAAGATTGTGCATTTTGTCTTGATAGATGGTCTTGACCTGTTTGCCTTCCTGGCTGTATTGGTTGTAAGTGTATTCGATGAGTTGGTTGCCGCTCTTATAGACGCAGCGGTTGACTTCATCGCCATAGTTGTCGTACTCAATCTTGACGGTTTTGAACACGCGGCCGTTCGGTTCGTACTCCACAATCTTGCAGACCTGTCCGTTTTCGTTGTACTTGTTCTCCGTATGTTGGGTGTAGTCGCCTATGGACTGGGTGCTGCCGGTGATGTTGCCGATGCCGTCGGTCTTGTATGCAAAGGCGATAGCGATGCTGTCGCCCCTGAACACCTGTTCGCCGCAAAGGAAGTTGTTCCGATCGTAGAGGTATTTGCCGTGAGTCACCATCTGCCTGGTGGAGTCATACTCCTCCCAACGGGTGGGAAGTGCCAGGTCGTTATAGTGGTATTCGCGTCTTAAGATAGTGTCTTTCTGTTGGTTGAGTTTCAAGAACTTCAACAGAAGGCCGTCAGAGGTGTATTGCTGGATGGCGGTGATTTCGGGTTGGCGTCCGTCCAGAATCTTGTCGAAATTGGCGGTGTCGCTTACCATCACGGAATCTCCAGCCAGATAGAAGGTCGTGGTGTAAAGGTATTTCACCTCTCCATAGATGTGGTTTCGTTGCAGGTGGTTCTTCTTCACGTCAGGTGTGATAACGATAGGTTCGGGCTTCTTTTTGCACCCGGCACAGATCGCCACCAACAGGGAAATCAATATGAACAGTCTGACGTGTCGCACGATATTACGGTATGTTTTGAAAATGGTGTAGAGACGTGCCATGGCGCGTCTCTACAGGATGCAATGATGTTAGAATTGTTTTTCAATCAAATCGTCCTCCACCATGTTCGGGATGGTGACGGTCAGGTCAGGATTAGCCTCCATTGCACGTTTGATGGCGAACAGCGCGCCTTCGTTGCGTGCCCATGCGCGGCGGGAGATGCCGTTGTTCACATCCCAGAACAGCATGCTGCGCAGGCGGCGGTCGCTTTCTTCCGTGCCGTCGAGCACCATGCCGAAGCCGCCGTTGATGACCTCGCCCCAGCCGACGCCGCCGCCGTTGTGGATGCTCACCCACGTGGCCCCGCGGAAGCCGTCGCCGATGACGTTGTGCACGGCCATGTCGGCGCAGAAGCTTGATCCGTCATAGATGTTGGAGGTCTCGCGGAACGGGGAGTCCGTGCCGGACACGTCGTGATGGTCGCGGCCGATGACCACCGGAGCGGAAAGTCTGCCATCCTTGACAGCGTCGTTGAACGCGGCGGCAATCTTGGTGCGACCTTCGGCGTCCGCATACAGGATGCGGGCCTGTGAGCCTACCACCAAGTGGTTCTCTTTGGCGCCCTGAATCCAGGTGATGTTGTCGCGCATCTGCTGTGAAATCTCCTGTGGGGCACTTTCGCTGATCTTGCGGAGCACGTCCATGGCCAGGTGGTCTGTGACCTCCAAGTCCTCAGGCTTGCCGGAGGTGCACACCCAGCGGAACGGGCCGAAACCGTAGTCGAAGCACATCGGTCCCATAATGTCTTGCACGTAGGAAGGATAGCGGAACGTGCCGTCCTCCTTCATGATGTCTGCTCCTGCGCGCGAGGATTGCAAAAGGAACGCGTTGCCGTAGTCGAAGAAATACATGCCCTTGGCGGTCAGCTTGTTGATGGCGGCCACCTGGCGGCGCAAGCTCTCCTCCACGGCAGCTTTGAACTTGTCGGGCTCGTCGGCCATCATCACCTTGGCATCCTCGAAGGAGATGCCCACAGGGTAATAGCCGCCTGCCCACGGGTTGTGCAGGGAGGTCTGGTCGCTGCCCAGATCCACTTGTATGTCATGCTCTGCGCAATACTCCCACAGATCCACCACGTTGCCCTGGTAGGCGAAGGATCTGGCCAGTTTCTTGGCGCGGGCCTCGTTAACCTTGGCAAACAGCTCGTCGAGGTTGTCGTGAACCTCATCCACCCAACCTTGGTCGTAGCGCTTCTGCGTGGCGGCGGGGTTGATTTCAGCGGTGATGGAGACCACACCGGCGATGTTGCCGGCTTTCGGTTGTGCGCCTGACATGCCGCCCAAACCGGCGGTCACGAACAGCTTGCCACCGATTTCGCCGCCAATCTTGCGGCTGGCGTTCAGCACTGTGATGGTGGTGCCGTGCACGATGCCTTGCGGTCCGATGTACATGTATGAGCCGGCGGTCATCTGTCCGTATTGGCTTACGCCCAGGGCGTTCATGCGCTCCCAGTCATCGGGTTTGGAGTAGTTGGGGATCACCATGCCGTTGGTGACTACCACGCGCGGGGCGTTCTTGTGCGACGGGAACAGTCCCAGCGGATGCCCGGAGTACATCACGAGCGTCTGCTCGTCGGTCATCTCCGAGAGGTACTTCATGACGAGACGGTACTGGGCCCAGTTCTGGAAAACGGCACCGTTGCCGCCGTAGGTGATCAGCTCGTGGGGATGCTGTGCCACCGCCGGGTCCAGGTTGTTCTGGATCATCAACATGATGGCCGCGGCCTGCCGGCTCTTGGCAGGGTATGCGTCAATGGGGCGGGCGTACATCTCGTAGTCCGGGCGGTAGCGGTACATGTAGATGCGGCCGTAGTCATGAAGCTCCTTTGCAAACTCGGGAGCCAAAGCGGCATGCTGTGAAGCCGGGAAATAGCGGAGCGCGTTGCGCAGGGCCAGCTGTTTCTCTTTCTTAGTCAGAATGTCCTTGCGCTTCGGCGCGTGGTTTACCGTTGTGTCGTATGGCTTTGCCGGCGGAATGGCGGCGGGAATACCTCGTCTGAGGTCGTCTTGAAATTCTTGAAGTGTCATATCTCTCTTGTTTTTAATCTTTTATATATTAAAAAAATGATAATACATCATTTTATCTGATGAAACGGCAAAGATACACTTTTTCGGCTTATTTTACGCTATTGGTCTTTCGCACAACGAATGGGTAGCTTGTTAGTATGTGGAAACCAGCCATTATAAGCAGAATAGTTGCCTCTAATGAACATGGTATAAGCGCAAGTGGTGACTGGGGGAGTTGAGGGGTGCAAGGTTGCCGTCCGGAATGCGGTGGAGTGGCCGAATCCCAAGTTGGTAAATGTGGTTCCATTGGGGTATAGTGAGAAGAGTGGGTTGCTCAGTGGGCAGTACTGACAGAGCAAGTTCTGCCTCCTCGATATAGCCATTGTCCAATCTGTTACCATCTACAACTTGGATTTGCCATAGCCCGTTGATCGGACAACCGATGAGGCTGTTAAAGGAAACGTCCGGATGATAGACCTTGGTCATGTTGGTCATATCGGTGGAATCCGCGCTCGTGTGGGAACCATTAGGATTGTTTGCATAGTGGTGACTGCAGGGCTCATATACATAGCCATGATTGCAGGCATATTGATAACCTTGCGAGACATTGTTGGACCAGCAATAATTCCAGCATGTTCCCATAGGATTGGTGATGGAATCGCATTTGTCAGCGATGTTGTCTTGGTTGTCGTTAGCAAGACCTAAATACGATAGCGAATTACCTGTGGCAAGCCATCCACGCTCACTCTGGGGTATCAAGCTGGAGCAGTCGGAAGAACCGGCACCGCCATATTTCATAATCGAGGCATATTGTCCATTAGGGCATTTAAGGGAAATCCAGAGGTCGCCCAATGCAGAATGCTCCATTTTTAGCCGCACATATAGGATGTCCTGTCCGCTCGTGATAGAGCTGCCGTTTGGGTAACCGGTCACATTGAAGTTCATGGTTGACATACAGTTGCCGTTGCATTCGACACCGTCAGGAATGAACGATTTGGTGGTGTCCAAAAAATGGCCGTTGTTTTGGAATGGTTCTTCCAAATAGAAAACAAGCGTTATATTCTCATTCCCATTTTGAGACTGTTCGATGGTGTCGCTGACAATAAGCGAATTGCCCGATATCGTGTGTCCGACATAACGCATCAGGTCGCCGTTTTCGAAAGGGTGTGTGCTGATGAATCGGGATTTGAAGGGGAAAGGCTTTATACCGTCTCCAGAGTAAGCTATGCTGTTTTGCAATCCGTGGCCACTGTTCACCATCTTCACAGAAGCGGCACTCTTGCCAGCGCGAGCAGTCAGTATGCAAGTCTGAGGCTCGGCAATCCACACGCGGAAAGTGTGCATGCCGGCTTCAAGTCGCTGTGTCGTGCCGGTGATTTTTCGCCCTGCCAAGTCATGGACCTCAATAACCACGCGTTCTGCGTCAGGCATCATTAACGTAAAGTCAGTGACCCCGGCAAAGGGGTTTGGAATGTTCTGCGATAGGGCAAATTCTGAAACTTCATGTCCTTCTATGCCAACCCCTGAAAGGATGAGAATGGTGTCAGGGAAAAATAAGGTGTCAGTCCAGTCCCGAGTAAGATTCTGCACCACCACATCGTACAATTGCAAATAGTCGCCAGTGTGGTCACGGCCAGTGAATGTTAGGGTGGTTTGTGCATTGGATATCACCGCACAAGAAATAATAAGTATAATCGCAATTTTTTTCATGTAATAATTGTGTGATTAAGTTTGCAAAAGTAATAATTTTTCAATATAATTATAGTTTTGATGTTTGCTTGGCATGAGTTTCGTTGAAATGATTTATGTGTCTGTCGGGTTTGAATTTTTTGTATCTTTGCGGGCTTTTCGTAAAATGGATTAATCTATGAGAAAACTTGGAATTTTTGTGCTTTTTGCGGCGATAATCGCCATGTTCACTGCCTGTAAATCGGACAAAGACATCTATTCTACACCGGAGAAGGTGATGGAAACCTTTACGGTGGCTTTCGTGACGGCCGATTTTGATGTCATGTACAAGACCACGGTTCCCCATGACGCGGCACTGATTCGGGATATGCAAAAGTATATGCGGAACGATCCCGAAAGAGCAAAGAAAATGAATGAATTGAAGGTTGATGTCAAGGACACTGAGTGCAAATACACCAATGATACGCTGGCATTGTGTACCTGCAGGTTTTTCTGCGACAACAGAGACCAGTCCATTACGTTCCGGACAAAGAAACTGGATGGGAAATGGCTGGTGGATATGTCCGAGGACTAGTGTTTGGAAAACAGCAACATTTTACTATAACTTTTTAGAATTTGAAGATGAATTTTGTAGAAGAACTCAAATGGCGCGGCATGTTGCACGACATCATGCCTGGAACAGAAGAAATGTTGAACAAAGGCGTTTGCAGCGCCTACCTGGGTATAGACCCCACGGCTGACTCCCTGCATATCGGCCACTTGGTTGGCATCATGATGCTGTCGCACTTCCAACGCTGCGGCCATCGCCCCATCGCCCTGCTTGGCGGTGCCACCGGCATGATCGGTGACCCCTCCGGCAAATCCCAGGAACGGAACCTCCTCGACGAGGAGACCCTTCGCCATAATCAGGAATGCATCAAAAAACAGCTGAGCAAGTTCCTCCGCTTTGACACGGATGAGCCCAATGGCGCCATACTTGTGAATAATTACGACTGGATGAGCAAGTTCATTTTTCTGGAGTTTATCCGCGACATCGGCAAGCACATCACCGTCAACTATATGATGGCCAAGGATTCAGTGAAAAAACGTTTCAACGGCGAAGGCGACGGCATGTCGTTCACGGAGTTTTCCTACCAGCTGGTGCAGGGCTACGACTTCCTGCATCTGTATGAAACACAGAACTGTCGCCTTCAACTGGGCGGCTCCGACCAATGGGGCAACATCACCACCGGTACGGAACTCATCCGTCGCAAACTCAACGGCGAGGCCTACGCACTGACCTGCCCGCTCATCACAAAATCTGACGGCGGCAAGTTCGGCAAGACCGAGAAGGGCAACATCTGGCTCGATCCGGAACGCACCTCCCCGTACGCCTTCTACCAGTTCTGGCTTAACTGTTCCGATACGGACAGCAAACGCTATATCCGCATCTTCACCCATTTCACGAAAGAGGAGATAGAAGCGATGGAGGCCGAGCATGATGCTGCCCCACATCTTCGTGTTTTGCAGAAAGCTCTTGCCAAGGAACTTACCATCCGCGTTCACTCCCAAGAAGATTACGATGCTGCGGTTAATGCTTCGGAAATCCTCTTCGGTAAAGGCACTGCCGAAAGTCTGTCGGCACTTCCGGAGAAGCTCTTCCTCGCCGTGTTCGACGGCGTTCCGCAATTCGAAGTGCCTGCCGCCACCATCGAAAACGGCTGCGGCGTGGTCGATTTCCTCGCCGAGCATACCCAGATTTTTGCCTCCAAGGGCGAAGCACGCCGTATGCTTAAGGACAATGGCGTCGCCATCAACAAGAATAAAGTGAAGGAAGATTTTATTGTGTCCAAGGAAAATCTTCTGAATCAAAGATATATATTAGTTCAGAAAGGAAAGAAGAACTACTATATTGTAAAAATCAATCGCTAATCTCTCAACTCTAATTTCTAATCGTTAAAAATCCACTGCCATGGGCTGGTTTTCAATCATTTTTATCATCTTGGTCGGCATTCTGCTGATGATATTGGATTTTCTGGTGATACCGGGAGGCGTCGTGGCTATAATCGGAGTGCTGGGCATGGTGGCAGGTGTGACGGCCGCGTTTATCCAATACGGTACTCTCGCGGGCTTTGTCACGTTGTTGATTACCGCGCTGGTCACAATCGGTAGTTTTGTGCTGATGATGCGCACCAAGACTTGGCGCAAGTTGCAGCTCAACACCCGTATAGACAGTAAGATGAATGAAGTGGATACTCAGAAGGTTCATGTCGGCAAGACCGGTCGTGCCATCTCCCGTCTGGCCCCCATGGGCACAGGCGAGTTCGATGGCGAAGTGGTGGAGGTCTCCTCAATCCAAGACTTTGTTGAAGTGGACAGTGAGATTGAAGTGACCCGAATTGAAGGCGGAAAAGTTTTCGTTAAACAAAAATAAAAGTATTATGACACAGACTGTTTTGATTATTATCGGTGTACTTGCGCTGGTCATCCTGTTCTTCTGGATGGTTCCTTTGCGCTTGTGGTTCATTGCCATTCTGAATGGCGTGCACGTTTCCCTTATACAGCTTATCCTCATGCGCTGGCGTCGTGTCCCGCCAGATGTGATTGTGAATGCCATGATTACCGCCACCAAGGCTGGAATCCCATTGAATCGCGACCAGTTGGAAGCCCACTTCCTGGCAGGCGGTCACATTAAACCTGTGGTCAGCTCCCTGATTTCCGCTGACAAGGCCAACATCCCGTTGGACTTCAAGGCTGCCACCGCCATTGACCTGGCCGGTCGTAATGTGCTTGAGGCTATTCAGACCTCTGTCAATCCCAAGGTGATCAACACGCCGCCCGTGGCCGCTGTGGCAAAGGACGGTATCCAGCTGATTGCCAAGGCAAGAGTTACCGTGCGTACCAACATACGCCAGCTCGTGGGTGGTGCCGGCGAGGAGACCATCATCGCGCGTGTAGGTGAGGGCATCGTCTCCGCCATCGGTTCCGCTGAAACCCATAAGATGGTGCTTGAGAATCCGGACTCCATCTCCAAGTTGGTGCTTTCCAAAGGCTTGGACTCCGGTACTGCCTTTGAAATCCTCTCCATCGATATTGCCGACGTCGATGTGGGTAAGAATATCGGCGCTATGCTGCAGATGGACCAGGCCAACGCAGACAAGAACATTGCGCAGGCTAAGGCTGAAGAGCGTCGTGCCATGGCTGTTGCCTCTGAGCAGGAGATGAAAGCTAAGGCACAGGAAGCCCGCGCAAAGGTCATTCTGGCTGAGGCTGAGGTGCCACTTGCACTTGCCGAAGCCTTCAGAAACGGCAACCTGGGTGTTATGGATTACTACAAATTGGAAAATATCAAAGCCGATACCCAGATGCGCGAAGGTATCAGCAAGGTAGGTCAGTCAAATACCCCGAAAAATACCACTAAATAATAAATGATAGTTATGAAAAAAGTATCTTTGATAACCCTGATTATCGCTTTATGCATTTCCGCTATGGCACAAGAAATTAAACTTCCGACCCCAAACACGAAAGGCGGTATGCCGCTGTACGACGCGCTCGCCAATCGTCAGACGAATCGTCAGTTCTCCAGCAAGCAACTTGACGAGCAACAGCTTTCTGATCTGTTGTGGTGCGCAAACGGCATTAACCGCAAAGACGGTAAGCGCACGGCTCCTTCCGCACGCAATGCACAGGAGATTGACATTTATGTCTTCAATGAAAAAGGTGTGTTCCTCTATATTCCTAAGGAGAATGTCCTTAAAATGATCATCCCGGAAGACCGTCGTCCTGAGATGTCCTCACGTGGTGGTAAGATGATTACCTCGGCACCTGTAACGCTGCTTTTTGTGGCCAATTATGAGAAGATGGATGGCTTTGACGATGAGGCCCGTGAGTTCTATGGGGCTACGGATGCCGGTTTTGTCAGCCAGAATGTTTACCTCTATTGTGCCGCCAACAAACTCCATACCGTGGTGATGGGCGCCATAGACCGTTCCAATATCATGGAATTTCTGAAAATCAAGGGGAAACCAATCTTGGCGCAACCTGTTGGATATCCTGAAAATTAGTTTTAATGAAAAATCTTCTTACTTACATATTGTGTGTGATTTTGGGCATAACAACCACTTGTTATGCCCAAAATCACTCCTATACCTACAAATATAGGATGGTGCTGCTTGACTCCACCTATGATGCCAAAGTTGATCCGGGACTCTCCAAATATTTGGACCGCCAGAAGGCCCTGCTTGATAAGAAGATGAATGAAGTGATTGGACACTGTGACGTGACCATGAATGTGGAAGCCCCGCAGAGCCCGCTTTCAGACTTTCTGACGGAACTGCTGTTGAAAGATGGCCCCGGAGCTGTCAAACAAGCGCCGTGCGACTTCTCTATCCTGAACTTTGGTGGTATCCGTACCAACCTGCAGGCTGGTGATGTCACCGTGGGTGACATATTCAAAATCTCACCTTTTGATAACTTTTTGGCGGTGGGCACGATAAAAGGGAGTGAGCTCCGAAAGGCAATCTCCCGTTTTCGTCTGGACGCGCTGGCGGCTGCAACAGCAGGCGTGAATGTGTCTTACAAAAACAATGAGCCTTATATGATTCTGGTTCAGGACAAGGAGATTCAGGATGATGCTGTGTATCGTTTTATCACCCTGAATTTCATAGCTGAAGGGGGCGACAATATCCTTTCTGACGTGAAATTTGAAAGCATGGAATACTCCACGCTTGTTTTCAGAGATTTTATTATTGATGAAATCAAAAAGATAACAAAAGAGGGTAAATCCGTATCGGATGGGTTTATCCGTTAGTTTTAACAATACTAGTTGAATTACGAATATGATAACTTTCTGTATCTCGTTAGTGCTCTTGTTGCTAGGTTACCTGATTTATGGTAAATTGGTGGAGAGGCTCTTTGGGGCGGATCCCAAGAAAGAGACACCAGCCACCTATATGGCCGATGGTGTGGATTATGTGCCGATGAAGCCTTGGCGCATCTATCTGATTCAATTCTTGAACATTGCTGGAGTCGGGCCTATATGCGGCGCCATCATGGGTGCGCAATTTGGCACCTCCTCGTTTCTGTGGATTGTATTCGGCAGTATCTTCGCCGGTGCGGTTCATGATTATCTTGCCGGTATGATGTCCCTGCGCGACAAGGGTTGCTCCCTGCCGGAGATTCACGGCAAGTACCTGGGCAACGGCATCAAGCAGTTCATGCGCGGCTTCATGGTGCTGCTGATGATTCTGGTGGGCGTGGTCTTCGTCAATACTCCTGCGGTGTTGCTTAATGCAAACTTCACCCCCAATTGGAATATCTATGTCTGGGTGGTTATCATATTGCTGTATTACATTATTGCCACCTTGCTGCCCATCGACAAGCTGATTGGTCGCATTTACCCGGTATTCGGTTTTCTTTTGCTGGGCATGGCTTTGGCCATCGTGGTGGCTTTCATTGCCTATCGCCCTGAAATTCCTGAATTGTGGAGCGGTCTGCAGAACCGACATCCGGATGCCGAGCATAATCCCATTTTCCCGATGATGTTCATCTCCATTGCCTGCGGTGCCATCTCCGGTTTCCATGCCACGCAGTCGCCGCTTATGGCACGCTGCATGACCAACGAGAAGCAGGGCAGGCCTATTTTCTACGGCGCGATGATTACCGAAGGTGTGGTGGCCCTGATCTGGGCTGCCGCCGCCGCCTATTTCTTCGGCCCTAACAGCCCGGTTGACCCGACCGGCAAGGGTGGTCCCGCTATGGTAAGCCTGATTGCCAATAGCTGGTTTCCGCAGGTTATTGCAGTTATCACCATTCTGGGGGTTATCAGTGCGGCCGTCACCTCCGGCGACACGGCTCTGCGCTCCGCCCGTCTTATCGTGTCCGACTTCATGCACTATAGCCAGAAACCCATCAAGAATCGTCTGTTCGTGGCGATTCCCATATTCTTGGTGACGGCCGTTATTCTGGTTTATAGTTTGGCTGACGCCAAGGGATTTGATGTCATCTGGCGTTATTTCGCTTGGGCAAACCAACTGCTGGCCACCTTCACTCTTTGGGCAATCACGGTCTATTTGCGCCAGAACAAGAAAGGTGCCTGGTATTTTATCACGCTGGTTCCATCGCTGTTTATGACCATGGTGACGGGTAGTTTCCTGTTTGTGGCCTACAAGGAAGGTCTGGGCTCGATGATTCCGCGCCCGTTGGGTTATACCATCGGTGCGGTCATCACATTGATCGTATGCGTGATTTTCTTCTTGAAGAGTAAGAAAAAAGAGACGACGGAAGCCTAATTGGCCTCCCGTATTTCCTTTCCCCGGCAGAAGCGATGCTCGATATGGCGATTATCGCCCAAATAGATGAACCGTTCCAAACGCTCCAGCAGCGTATAATGGTCGTGGTTCAGGTTGCGGTCGTCTATAACTAAGGCATCGAACTCATAGCCGGGCTCGAAGCTTCCCACTTGTCCGAAAAAGCTTCCCGCCGATTTCGTGGCCATCCAGAAAGCCTCCGACAGGGTGAGGTAGGGTAGTTCGGGATGTAGCTGATAGCGTGCTTTGCTCACCTGTATTGCATAGACCATCACCCGGAAAATGTTCAGGTCGTGGCCGCCGCTGATGTCACTGCCGAGTCCCACGCGCAGATCCTCGTCCAGAAACTTCCGGATGGGAGCAATGCCCGTGGATACGTTGAGGTTTGACGTGGGGCAGTGGGCCACCATCACCCCGTTTCGTTTCATCAGGTCCAGTTCATCACCTTGGGTATATACGCAGTGTGCCATAACGGTTGGTGTCTGTCCGAAGAGGCCATAGCTGTTGTAGGCGTCGCCGTATTGGGAGTTTTCGAGTCTCTGCACCAGGGCTATTTCGTCCCTGTTTTCGGAGAGGTGCGACTGCACGGGCAGCTTGTATTTGGCGGCGAGCTGGCCGCAGGCGCGGAGCATCTCCGGCGTACACGACGGGATGAACCGGGGCGTGATAATGGGGCGCACCAGCGCTTCCGGATCGGGGAATTCCGCCGTCAGTGCCTCATAGCCTTGCACCATCCTCTCCACCGGCTCCGAGAGCCCTTCCGGACAGTTGCGGTTCATGGCCACCTTGCCGACGAACGCGCCCATGCCGGCTTCCCGGAAGAGGTGCATCAGCACGCGGGTGCTTTCTGTATGGCTTGTGGCAAACACGCATGCCCGCATGGTTCCAAACCGCCACAGATCGTGCACAAAGTGACGGTACATCCGCTCGGCATAGTCTGTGTCGGCATATTTCATCTCTTCGGGATAAGTGTATCTCTGGAGCCACGGCAGCAGTTCCAGATCCATGGCGATGCCCTGATTACGGTACTGCGGGGCATGCACATGCAGGTCGTTCATGGCCGGAATCAGCAGCCGGTCGCCGAAGTCAGTGACTTCAACATCATGATAGTCCAGCGATGCCAAATCTTCCGCCACCCTGGACACACGTCCGTCTGAATCCACAGCTATATAGCCGTTCT
>CAJODA010000030.1 GCA_905233745.1 uncultured Bacteroidales bacterium | reverse complement strand
TCCTCTTTTTCAAGGAGATATTCAATCACTTTTTCTTCCGCATTGAAGGGTTTCAAATCATCCAAACCCATGGACTTGACGGCGATTTTCACTTTCTCTTTCTCATCAATACCCAGCGAACGGTGCTGTTTGGCCAGATAGTAGTCAGCCGCATCGATCAGCGTTTTCTTGGGTACAAGACCCACGATTTCCGCACCCGTGACGCGCACGCCGCGCTTGGCGGCCTTGTCGCAGACCTCATCAAAGGCCACATGCAGCGGGGTGAGGTTGGTGTTGGTGATATTCATGGAAACTTGGGCGATACCGTATTCGGCAATGTACCAACCGATGGCTTTTGTACCTTTGAGGGTTCCTGGAATCATGACGGGCTTGCCGTCTTTGTCGAGCACTTTCTTGCCCGTGATGGGATTTCCTTCTCTCTTCGGGCGGCCCTTCTCGCGCACATCAAAGGCGATGGCGTTGGCGCGACGCGTGGAGGTGGTGTTCAGGTTGTAGTTGACAGCGATGAGGAAGTCGCGGGCACCGATGGCGGTGGCACCGCTCTTGGCCACGCTCTCTGTGAACTTGTTCGGCCCGAAATCGGGCTTCCACTCCTTGGTCGTGATGCGTTCTTTCAGCGCTTCATATTCGCCTTGACGGCAGTTGGCGAGGTTGCGGCGTTTCTCCTCAAAAGCGGCATTTTCGTAGCAGAACACGGGGATGTTCAACTCCTCGCCCACCTTCTTGGCCAACTTACGGGCATATTCCGCCGTCTCCTCCATGGTGATGTTGGCAACGGGCACAAACGGGCAAACATCCGTGGCGCCGAAGCGCGGATGGTCGCCATGATGGGAACGCATATCGATGAGTTCCTGGCATTTGGCGATGAGGGCGAAGGCGGCCTCCACCACCGCGTCGGGAGTGCCGACGAAGGTCACCACCGTGCGGTTGGTCGTTGCACCGGGATCCACATCCAACAGGGTTACACCTTCAGCCTGACGGATCACGTCTGCCACTTGATTGATGATTTCGGGATTTCTTCCCTCACTGAAATTGGGAACACATTCAATAAGCTGTCTCATACCGATAAAATATTGATTTATAATAAATTAATTTTTGCAATATTTGGGGTTGCAAAGATAGAAAAAATAAAGGTACAGCGAACAAAAGCAAAAAAAAGTATCCGATAACAATAAAAAACTATTTTTTTAGTTATACAATTAAAAGAATAATTATATTTTTGCCGCGTCAATTTTCAATGAAGAATAATTATATAGTGAGCAGTGGCACACACAAATCACTATTCACACAAAATCGAATAATATGAAAGAACTAACCAAAGCAGAAGAGCAAGTCATGCAGGTGTTATGGAAGATCGGGCAGGGGTTCGCCGCCGACCTCATTGCGAATTTTCCTGAACCGAAGCCGGCGTACAACACCATATTGACCGTGGTGCGAATCCTGGAGAAAAAGGGGTTCGTGGACCACGAGACCTTCGGGAAGGCGAACCGTTACTACCCGCTGGTCAGCAAGGAACAGTATTCACAGTTGTTCATGCAGAATTTCGTGCAGCACTATTTCGACAATTCCTTCAAATCAATGGTTTCTTTTTTCGCCCAGAACAAAGACATCTCAATGGAGGACTTGGACGAAATCCGCCGCATGATTGATGCAGCACAAAATGACAGTATTAATAACAAAAACGAGTGATTATGAAAACGATCCTTTTTTCGGCCATCGCCATGGCACTATTTTTCGGTCTCTATTGGCTGACCTTGCGCCGAAGCAACCTGTTTCGTCTGCGCCGTTTCTATCTAATTGGCACATTGATTGTTGCCATGATTATCCCATTTATTTCCATCGAGACGAAAGCCCCGCATGCCGCCCGCGTAAGCGCCTACGTGCAGCATATCCAAATGCCCGAAGAGGCCTTCGAACCACAAATTGAGGTCCAAGAAGCCTCTATAGAGCCGGTGCAGGCTGCAACGCTATCACCAACGGATCCTGTCACAGTGTCTCCCTCTTGGAATTGGAAAGATGCATTGCAAGCTCTTTATTTCGTCGGATGCGCAGTTACCCTCATACTTCTGATTATCAAGTTGGTAAAGACAGCCTCATACTACCGTCGCAGTTCCATCTCGGACGAACTTTCCACGTGGGAGATGCGGGTGCGCGTGTTGGCCGAGCCCGATGGCAACCTTCCATTCTCGTTCCTGCGGTCGGTGTTTGTAAATCCGGACGTGTTCACTGACAACGAGTTGAAGCAGGTACTGGCACACGAGCGGGTACACATCCGCCAACGCCACACCTTCGACCTGCTCTTTCTGGAAGTGTTGAAAGTTCTGCAATGGTTCAACCCTATCATATATCTGTATATGAGAGAATTGAAAACCGTTCATGAATATCTCGCCGACGAGCAGGTATTGGCACAGGGAGCCCCCAAGCGCGACTATTTGGAGCTGCTGTACAAGCAGTTGTGCGTGGGCAAGTTCATGCCCGTGGGCAACAGCTTCCGCCATCTGCTGACCAAGAAACGGATTCTGATGATGAACCAGCAGGTAAAGCGCCGAGTGTCAGCGTTATGGCTGCTCGCCCTCATCCCCATTACAGCGGGACTGTTGTTGGTGAACTGCCATCCGAAAGAGGAGGTTTCCAATGAGTTGATTGAGGAGGAAGTTATCGAAGAACCGATCTGCAAGAATCCGGATATGATGCCGGAGTTCCCCGGTGGTATCGAGCAGTTTATGAACAATCTTTTCGATAATATAGAGTATCCTGAATTGGCCAAAAGGTACAAGTTTTCAGGACAATATATGGTCCGTTTCATTGTAGAGAAAGACGGGCGTGTTCTCACCGCAGAGTTGGATACGACCCACATCAAATGGTACCCTGTAATCGGTGAAAAGGGTGAGGTGGGAATGGTTCGAATTAGTCAATTCAACGGTGACAGCCTTGTGCTCGGACGTGTTATCCTTGAGAAAAACGAATCGGTGAACCGAGAAGAGATGAGAGAAAAAATCCGACAGATGGATGAAGCCAATATAGCGGAAATCAATCGTGCCTTCCGCGCCGCACCTGCCTGCAAGCCCGCCATGAAGGATGGTCAGCCCGTGCGCTGCGAACTGAGTCTGCCGTTCTTCTTTGCTTTTGAGATGATTCCTCCTCTCGGTGAAAGCGGCACTCCGAAAGATAAGGTACCTCATATCGCTCACTATACCATCGACACCATTCCTGACAACACACTGGTAGTAAGTATCACTTCTGACAAAATTGCGGTTGAGAACAAGAAGTGATTTTCGAAAAAGGGTTATGAATAAGGCTGTTGATGAGGAATGGTCACGCCGTGTGCCTGATTTATGGTGAAGACTTATAACGGTCAACCTCATCCCCGATAGGGGATCCATATCTGTAGCCCAGGAACGCACCCAGTCCGTCACAACCCCGTTAGGAGTTGCATATCTCCACGCGAGTCGGGTTCAGGATGTTTGCGATGAGGAGGAAGTAAAATGATTATTTCCCGCTCCTCACCATTCATCGTCCAAAAAATTGACACTCCCGTCTCATTTTTGGACACAATACGCCTTTTCGTTTCCTGGTAACCCCCTGTTATGAATATATTTCCTATCTTTGGCGCGATTTTTGGGAATGATGAATAAGAAACGTAAAATCCCAATATTTAAAACATATTCCTTAAGCAGCCTCGAAGAGGCAAGACGCGCGATAGCGCAATTAACCCCACACAAAGCGAAGCGCAGTGTGGGGCACCCGCAAGGCGAAGCGCAGTGTGGGGCCTACAGGAACTATAACGAAAAACTGAATCGATGCTCAACACCATCCTCATCGTCGATGACAACCGCAACGTACTCGCCGCGCTCAAGCTGCTCCTGGAGCGCGAGTTCCGGCAGGTGGTCGCACTGCCGTCGCCGAACACGCTGCTGCGACAGATCGAACAGTGCCGCCCTGAGGTCGTGCTGCTTGACATGAACTTCTCCGCCGGACTCAACACAGGCAACGAGGGCCTCTACTGGCTCCGCGAAATCAAGCGTCTGCATCCGGACCTCCCCGTGGTGCTCTTCACCGCATACGCCGATATCGAGCTGGCCGTGACAGGGATGCGCGAGGGTGCCACAGACTTCGTGGTGAAGCCATGGGACAACGAACGGCTTATCGCCACGCTCACCCGCGTCTGCAAACCCGAGAAGGGTGGCGCAAAACGTCCCGAACCGACCGACGGCAGCGACCTCTTCTGGGGCAAGAGTACTGCCATGCAGGAAATACGCCTTATGGTGGAAAAGATCGCCCCCACGGACGCCGCTATTCTCATCACGGGCGAGAACGGAACTGGCAAAACATTGCTGGCTAAAGAGATACACCGACTCTCCGCCCGCACCGACAAACCCTTCATGACTGTGGATTTGGGTGCGCTAACCGAAACGCTTTTCGAGAGCGAGCTCTTCGGACACGTCAAAGGTGCCTTTACAGATGCGAAAACCGACCGTGCGGGCAAAATCGAGGAGGCTGCCGGTGGCACGCTCTTCCTCGATGAGATTGGCAACCTTGCTTTCCCGCAGCAGGCCAAGCTCTTAACGGTCATCCAACAGCGCACAGTCACCCGCGTGGGCAGCAACAAGGCGGTACCGGTTGATTTCCGGCTCGTTTGTGCAACCAACCAAAAGCTCGGCGAGAAGGTGCTGCGCGGCGAGTTCCGCGAGGATCTCTACTACCGCATCAACACCATCCACCTGGAAATCCCTCCGCTTCGCGATCGACGCGAGGACATACTGCCTTTCGCAGAACGTTTCCTGTCGGTTTTTGCGGATAAATACCGCAAAACCGATCTCAAACTGAGTCTCGAAGCCGCCCGTAAGCTGATCGACCACCCGTGGTACGGCAACATTCGCGAGCTTGAACACACTGTGGAGAAGGCCGTCATCATTGGTGACGGCAACACGCTCCACGCAAGCGACTTCCAACTCACTGTCCCGATACAACGCCCCGAACAGCAGGAGATTACCACTTTGGAAGAGATGGAGGCCGACATGATTCGCAAGTGCATCTCCAAAAACGGGGGTAACCTCTCTGCCGTCGCTGCCACCCTCGGCATCACGCGGCAGACGCTGTACAACAAGATGAAGAAATACGGAATATAAGGCAAAAGGCAATAGAAATAGTTGTGGTCGAAAATGCACAAATATATAAAACTATATTCCTTGAGCAATCTCGGAGAGGCAAAACGCGCGAAGCGCAATTAACCCCACACAAGCGAAGTGCAGTGTGGGGTAGTAACGAACAGGTATGGTAGTAATAACGATAATAATAGTAATCTCCTGGGCCGCCACCACGTGGCTCCTCATCCGGCGCAACAGGCGCAACACTGGCCGACTCAAGTTCCTGTCGGAGGCAGTGGCGGGCGGCGATTTCAGCTTCACCTTCCCCGAGGGTGACAAGCGGCGCACCGATCAAGTGACGGCCGAGTCGCTGAACCGCATCCGCGATATGCTTGCCCATGCACGCCAGGAGACCATCGACAAGGAGCGCTACTACGCCCAGATTCTCGAAAACGTGCGCACCGGCATCGTGGCCTACGACGAGCAGGGCTTCGTCACGCAGACCAATAGTGCGGCCGCTACGCTCTTCGGGCTGCCCGTGCTAACCCACATCCGCCAGCTCGACCGCGTGAGCAACGGCCTTGCTGACCTGCTGCTTGCGGCGGCAGCGGGCGACACCCGCACACTCACCCTCCACAATGGCGACAGCACCCACCAGCTTTCCATCCAGGTATCCCAAAGCCGTATCCGCGACCGCAATATCCGCATTCTGGTTGTCAATGACATACACAACGAATTGGAAAATAAGGAGATAGAATCTTGGATATCGCTTACTCGCGTACTGACGCACGAGATTATGAACTCCGTGAGTCCGATCACTTCGCTGAGCGAAAGTCTGCGCACACTGGTCCCTGACACATCGTCAGAGCTCTACAAGGGACTGGATGTTATCCACTCCACGGGCAGAGGCATTGAGGGCTTTGTGGAGTCGTACCGGCAGTTCACGCACATCCCGACCCCCGCGCCGACGCTCTTCTACGTGCGCGGAATGGTGGAGCGTGCCGTGCAACTGGTGCATGGTGTTCCCGAACATACCTGCATCGACTTCCGTTGGTCGGTGGAGCCTGAAGACATGCTGCTGCACGCCGACGAGAATCTCGTCGGGCGGGTGCTCAACAACCTGCTCAAGAACGCCGTTGAGGCGATAGGCGAGGGGGATAATGGCTGGGTGGAAGTCCGCGCTTTCCTCAATGAACGCGAGGATGTGGTCATCGAGGTTAGCAACAGCGGCGACCCGATTCCACCTGAGGTGGAGGAACGCATTTTCATTCCCTTCTTCACCACTAAAACCGACGGTTCCGGTATCGGATTGAGCATCTCCCGCCAAATCATGCGGCTCTCTGGCGGCACACTCACATTGCGTACCATCCCGAACACCACGTTCGTGATGACATTCGGCGGGTAGATTCATAAGATTGTCCATTGTCCATTATTCATACACCGCTGTCCGAATATTAGACGCCTTACAGGTATTTCGATATTTTTAATTATTTGGTAATCAGATCTGTGTGTTTTTGGCACAGTTTTGGAAACATATTCGTTAAGCAGCCCTGTAGGGGCAAGAGCTCAGTAGCCAGGGGTAAGGCGCGAGGAACGAGCGTCGCCACCCCTGGGCTAGATAGAACGAAACAACAAAACAATGATACGATTAGAAAACATCAGCAAAAGCTTCCGCTCCGAAACGGTGGAGACGAAAGCGCTACAAAATGTAAACTTAGAGGTCCGGAAGGGCGAATTCATAGCCATAATGGGCCCTTCCGGTTGCGGCAAGACCACCTTGCTCAACATCCTCGGCCTCCTCAACACCCCCGACTCGGGCCGCTATCTCCTCGACGGTCGCGACGTGAGCGGGCTGAAAGAGCGCGACCGGCTGAAGCTGCGGCGCGGGGTCATCGGCTTCGTCTTCCAGAGCTTCAACCTCATCGACGACATGAACGTTTTCGAGAACGTGGAGCTGCCGTTGCGCTATCTCGGCCTCAGCAAGTCGGAGCGCAGGGCGAGGGTCAACGAGGTCTTGGATCGGATAAACATCATCCACCGCGCCAGCCATTACCCGCAGCAGCTCTCCGGTGGGCAGCAGCAGCGTGTCGCCGTGGCCCGGGCGGTCGTCTCCAACCCGCAGCTCATCCTCTGCGACGAACCCACCGGCAACCTCGACAGCCACAACGGTCTCGACGTCATGCACCTGCTCTGCGACCTCAACGCCGCCGGCACCACCATAGTCATGGTCACCCACTCCGCTCACGACGCCGGGTTCGCGCACCGGATCGTGAAAATGCAAGATGGTACGATTGAACGATGATGCGTGCTCTTGCGAGTAGGAGGTTCCGGCCTCCTATCGTCGGCCGGAATGGTGCAGCGATAAATGATGATGTCTCGGTGACGCACCGCCTCGGAGAGGCGACCCGCGCGAAGCGCAATTAACCCCATACAAGCGAAGCGCAGTGTGGGGGGTCACACAAGAACCAAAAACCCAAGAAATATGAAACACACCCCAACCCGCACCGCAACGGTGCTCAACATCCTCGGCCTCGCCGTGGCAATCGCAGCCTTCATGGTGGTGGCGATGGTAAGATATTACGACCTCCGGTACGACAAATCGTATCCCGGTGCAGATAGAATCTACGATCTGCGGCTCATGAAGGTCAGCCAGCTCAGCAATGGCACGGAAGAACATTCTATCCTGATTCCAGACCAAGACCTCCGCCGCTTCACAGGCATCACCCTACAAAATGTGGAGGGTATGCAAGCGAAGAAATACCCCTTTGACGAAGTGGAAGACGTATGTGTTTTAGGCGGTTACGGGTGGGGAAGCAAACGGGTCGCCTCGCAGAACGCCAATACACCGGACACGGTGACGAAGGTTCAGATGACCACGCCGTCGTATTTCGACTTTTTTGGAATCAAGCTGAAGGAAGGCAGTTTAGAGAAATTTTCCGACTGCCGCAATGCAGTGATTTCAAGCTGGTTGGCAAAGACGATTTTCCCGGATGGAAACGCGGTCGGACAGCGGATTGTGCTGCGGCAGAGCGAGAATGTCCCCATAGGGCTCAAATCCTCGGGCCTTGACACGCTGACAGTGATTGCCGTATCCAAGGATTTGCCGCAGAACAGCTCTTTGGCGGCATACGGGGTGGTTCGCTGCTACCCGCCGGGAATCAGTACTGGCGATGTGTTGCTGAAACTGAAAGAGAATGTGGATGCAGCGGAGTTGGAGGCGAAGATCTACAGCCGTTATCAAGAGGATTTCCATGCCTTTTGGGCTAAGATCGATACTTCCGGCGACAAAGGACTGATCTATTGGGAAAAACAGCAGAAGTATGAGAACGCCCCTGAACAATACGACAAGATTTGTCTGAAGTCGCTGCAGGAAAACCATCGTTCTTACACGAGATTGTGGAATTTGGACAAGGAAAAAATGACTACGTTGTCAAAAGAGTTGGGCGTTTTCGGCGTGGTGTTGCTGTTGCTCGCTTTCCTGAATTATCAAAACTACGCGGTGGCCACCGTGCCGCTCTATCTGCGCAAGACGAACATCCGAAAGATAGAGGGCTGTTCCAATGCGCAGCTACGGTGGGAGATGTTCGGTCGTTTCCTGCTTGGCACGGTCATAGCGTTTCTGATTGCGCTGGTGATTGTGGAGATTTGTGCTCGTACCAAGATCATCCCCTTCGTGGAAATCAGCCTGCGGCTCGCTGACAACATGCCGGTGGTGTGGATTTCCGCTGCTGTGACAGTCGTGTTGGCGGTTGTGGCCTCGCTCTATCCGGTTTTCTACACTACCGCTGCCGCCAATATGGATTCGGCGTTGAAGAGCCAGTTAGCCACCCCTCAGCGCTACGGCTGGTGGCGCAAGCTGCTGCTCAAGATGCAGACTACGCCCTCTTCGGTGGTGCAGTTCTACGCCACCTTCGCCATCGTGCTCTTCTCGTTGCTGGTTTTGGTGCAGAACCATCGGATGAAAATCGCTGATGTGGGGTTCGAGACGGAGAACATCTATGTCACGAAATACCGGGCAGACCAGTCGCAGAAACCCACTCCGGACGAGCATACTTCCGCCATTACCTATGAGGATTTGGCGCAGCTGGAGAAAGCGTGGAAAAGCGTCAATGGTGTTGCGGATATGACCTGGTCCCTTGACCCTGTCCTCGGTTTCGGAGATGTGGTCTCTTCCGTGACGCTTTTAATCGGAAACGAAAGAGTGGGACTGGTGGAAAAAGTGGTTTCCCCGGATTTTTTCCCCTTCTTCGGCATCGAAATGGCCAGCGGAAAGGGTTTGGAAGAACAGCTCTCTTCCATAGATCAGAAAAATTCTTCTGTATATCAGAAAACTATTGACGGGGAAATGGTACACAGAGAAACCCAGAAAGCTTGGGTAGTGAATGAGACCGCTGTCAGGCAAACTTCGGCGATGGCCTCCGCTTCCAATCGTCTCGGCACTGGCATCGGCGGTGTAGTGCGTGATTTCCACAACCAACCGCTCATTTACGGAATTGACGCCTGTTTGTACACCTCATGTCCCAGTTCTGGTTTGGAAGAGTGGAGTGCTCCTTTAGTCTATGTCAAACTGGAGGGCGGTGATGTCGGGACTCTTTCCGACCAGCTGTTGCAGAAGGCGGAGTCGGTCGGATTCGAGCGGCCTTTGTTTGGGGAGTTCCAGTCATTGGTCGATCTCATCGACAAGGAGTACGAGAAAGAGGACGACTTCGCCAAGCTGATGGTTCTTTTTGGGGCGGTCACGTTGTTCGTCACGCTCACCGGCTTGCTCGGCATGGTGATGCTCGACAGCCACTACCGTCGGCGGGAGATGAGTCTGCGCCGCGTGTATGGTGCCTCCAAGGAGAATCTCCTGTGGCAGGTGGTCCGCAACATCCTCATCATCTGCATGTTGTGCTTCGCCGCCGCTGCGCCCTTGGCCGTCAGCCTCTTTCGCAAATGGCAACAACATTTCGCCTACAAAGCCGACATTCCCGTCTGGCCCTTCCTCGCCACTTTCCTCGGCATCACCCTCCTCGCGCTGGCCATCACCGCCTGGCAGACGCTACGGACGTTGCAGGAGGATCCTGCGGAGGTGATACAATGATACGATGATGCGTGCTCTTGCGAGTAGGAGGTTCCGGCCTCCTATCGTCGGCCGGAATGGTGCAGCGATGAATGATGATGTCTCGGTGACGCATAGCCTCGGAGAGGCGACCCGCGCGAAGCGCAATTAACCCCATACAAGCGAAGCGCAGTGTGGGGGTCACACAAGAACCAAAAACCCAAGAAATATGAAACACACCCCAAAAATCCTCAACCTCCTCGGCCTCGCCACCGCCCTGGCCGTCTTCATGATCCTCATGGCGCAGGTCCGCTACGACCGCCGCTACAACCGCTGCTTCGCGGACTCCGAACGTATGTACCGCGTGGAGGAGAACGATGTCGGACAAGGATTCTCCGACTACGTTATCCAACGCAATCTTGCAACATTCCTCAACAGTCAGGAAGAGGTGGAGGCGTTAACCTCGTTCCACAACCTGTACGGTTACGATTACTATATGCTACACAATCCGGCGAAAGACATTTCCGATGTCTCTTTCATCCGAATCTATGACACGGATTTCTTCGCGTTTTTCGGATTCCAGTGTGTGGCGGGCGACTTTGCCCATTTGGATACGGACCACGAGGCCGTTCTGCCGAAATCGTTGGCCGACAAACTTTTTCCAAAAGGGAATGCCATTGGCGACTATCTTGAGATGGAATATCGCGACAAAAAAGTTTTGGAGCCCGAAGAAGATACTCTCCTGCGGTATCGGGTGGTGGCGGTGTATCAGGACCTGCCCGAAAACAACTCTATCGGGAATCCGGTGATTTTCTTCGATCCGCCTCGCCTGAGTTACGAGATTGTCAGTGTCAACAGGGACTCCCTCAATGCGCATTGGCCATGGTCGGAGCCGTTCGATTATTGGGTTTCCATCACTCGAATGGAATCCGACACGCTGTTCACGAGGCTGCATCTTTACGACGAAACCGAGAAAGAGGCGGAAACCTCCCTCATAGCCGGGTCAAACATAAACATGAGAACAAAAGCCGGGCATACGAAGATGCTGAGACTCAGAGCTTCCATGGATTCGACAGACCAAGTGCCGGTGATTGTGAAGGCCAAGATGGAAAAACCGGATCCGGTGGGGTGCTTCTATGTGAAGCTGAAATCGGGCACATCGGAGGAGTCGTTAGCGGAACGGATTACCGCCCATTATGAGTGGCTCCGGAAGGCGCAGGCACGAACCGGTGCACCGGTGGTACGATTGGTGGCGGCTAAGGATATCCGTTTCGAAACGGATGTAGAATCCGATCATGGAACCGTGAGCCGTTTCGTAACCAACTGTCTGGCCGGCATCGCGTGGGCGGTGCTGATCATCGCCTTCCTCAACTTTGCCAATTTCGCGATTGCGGAGGCACCCCTGCGGATGCGCCGCGTGAACACCCGCAAGGTGCTTGGTGAGTCGGACGGCGGAATATGGTGGTCGATGGCGAAAAGCTACATCATTCTCTCACTCGTGGCCTTCCTCATCGCCTTCCTCGTCTTCCTGCTCTGCACTCGCCTGCCGGAAATCCCCATGCTGACCAATCCCGTCACCTTGTCCGGCAATGTTCCTGTCATCCTGACCACCTTATTGTTGTCCATAGTTGTCGGCGTTGTCGTCTCCATCTACCCAACGCGAATGGTCACCGTTGTCTCCCCGGATGTCGCGCTGAAGGGCAACTACGGCTTCTCGAAGACGGGGATCCGGTTGCGCACGCTCTTCATCGGGTTGCAATTCTTCCTCGCCTCTGTCATCCTGACCTGCACGCTGTATGTCGCTGTCCAAAACCGTTACCTCAAGCAGTATGACATGGGTTTCCAGACGCACAACGTGTTGAATTTCAGTGCGGATGTCAACTTCCAAAAGACAGACGAATTTGCTACTGCGTTGAAAAAGCTACCCAGCGTAAGCGACGTGACGTTTGCTTCGCACAACATTCTTCGTCAGGGTTATTCGATATTCGGGCGGCCGATGTGGACGGCCGAGGGCGATTCCGCCACGAATGCGATCTTCAACGTGATGAGCGTGGCACCGAATTTCCTGAACTTTTTCGGCATCAAGATGGCCGACGGAACCCCGTTCGAGAAGTGCAATGCGGCTGATACAATGCGTTATGTGATTTTCAACCGGAAAGCGCAGGAACAGTATCATCTGCAGTTGAACTGGTATTACAACTTCTCCGACGGCATGATGAAGACGCAGATTGTGGGCTTCGCGCACGACTTCCACTTCCGACCGCTTTACGACACCATCCAGCCGATGGCGTTGGAGCTTGCCGGTGAGCTTGGGATGATGACAGGACACTTCTTCGTGAAGTACAACGAGGGTGCTGACACGGCCGCCATAGTGCAAGGTATTTGCAGATTAGCCCGCGATTTTGGTGATGATGACGAATTGAAAATCAGTACGTTGGAACAAGATTTGGAGAGATGCTACGCCAAAGAGGCCGGCCTCTCGAAGGGGATGTTCATCCTCTGCGGTATCGCGGTGCTGCTCGCGCTGATGGGTGTGGCGGGGATGCTGCTGTTGGAGATGACCTACCGCCGTCCCGAGTTGGGCTTGCGGCAGATCTTCGGCTCCTCCACGGGGCAGCTGCTCGCCCGCGCCAACGGCAAGTACGCCCTCCTCTGCTCTGTCGCCTTCCTGCTCTCCGTGCCCGTCAGTATCTTGCTGCTCCGCCAGTGGCTGAAGCTGTTCGTCGCCCACGCGCCCATAGCCGTCTGGGTATTCCTCCTTGCATACGTTATCCTGCTGGCGCTCACGGTGTTGGTCGTCACGGTGCAGTCGGCGCTGTCGCTGCGGTTCGAGCCGGTGGAGACGGTGCGAACGTGATATCATCCCCAATAATTTAATGAATCCCCTCACGGGGATTTTGGAAACCGCGCGGGCATCCGTTTTTCTACAGATAGGTGTCCCCTAACGGGGACGGGTGAATGTCGGACACCATTCCTATGACGGTGTTGGGGCATATCGCATACGCCCGAAAATATTATTCGAAACACCCAAGATTCCCGTTGCAACTCACGTTCATATCTATAGAAACCTTTCATCAAAACCAATACCTATGAAGAAACTGACCTTGATCATCTTTTTGGTTGCCGCAGTGGTGGCGGCTTGGGCGCAGAAGCCTGACAAGAAAACCGTGAAATTGGAGAAACAGCTTGTGGGGACTTTCGTGGAAATTCCCTCGGTGCATTACACCGAGTACATCCGCGACACGAACATGGAAGTGTACGCGTCTCAGGAAATCACGCTGGCGGGATTCCGCATGTTGGAAACGGAGGTGTCCAACAAGGTGTATGACGCCTTTCTGGAGGATTTGAAAGCACAGGGCCGGATGAAGGATTACGAGTCGGCCCGTGTCCATAACGAGGGCTGGGCTCCCTGGTTGGACAGACCTGTTGACGAGTTCCTGCAAAATCAGGGAGACTGGGCACCGGTTTATGCCAATTGCCCGGTGGTGAACATCAGCTACGAAAGCGCACAACTGTTTTGCCAGTGGCTGAATGAGAAGATAGCAAGTCCGGAGTGGGAATATATGCTGCCTACTCGAGAACAATGGCGGGGTGCGGCAAGTTGTGGTGACCCTAATGCATCCTATTCTAATGGTTCTCCATTTCTTGAAACCATTGCTAACAAACCCAGATATAACTATTGGCATGTCCCCGAAATGTATATCTCCCGCACGGACGATGGGTATAAAGTGATGGATCTTTGGTCTGTAAAATATCATATTCCCCCTACAGTGCCGGTGAAGACATACTACCGTAACGCCTACGGTCTTTACAATATGTGCGGCAACGCGGCGGAGATGGTTGATGAGCGCGGCGTCGCGATCGGCGGCAGCTGGTACGACCCTGGCTACGACATCCGCATCGACAGCGAGAAGCGCTACGACGGTCCCTCCCCGCTGATCGGCTTCCGGGTGATAGCGGTGAGGAAGAAGTGATTTTTCTGTAAGGATTTTCGGGCGATGTTGTCTAACGTCATAAAATCCCAAACGGTCAGATGAAAAACGTGAAAGAAAAGCAATTCGAGGAACTGGTGAAACAGTACAAGCGGACAATCTACTCGGTCTGTTACATGTTCTCCCGCGACAAGGAGGAAATCAACGACCTCTTCCAGGAGATTCTCGTCCGGTTGTGGTTAGGGTTCGACCAGTTCGAGCAGCGCAGCAGCGTGAGCACATGGGTGTATCGCATCGCGCTCAACACTGCCATCAACAGCGACAAACGGGCAAAACGCCGTCCGCAAACTGTGCCGCTCAGCACTGACATCGACCCCTACGACCCGCAGGACTCCTCGCTCGAACAGATTCGACAGCTCTACGCGCTCATCAACCAGCTCGATGTGATGGACCGCGGACTTGTATTGCTGTGGCTGGAGGGCATCGGCTACGACGAAATTGCAGCCATTATGGGCATCACGGTTGCCAATGTCGGCATAAAACTGCACCGTATCAAGGAAAAATTGGTTCAGAAATCGAAATCCGTCACCCATTAATTCATTAACATTATGACAACAGAAAATCACAACCAAGAAATGGAGCTGGATGACTTGAAGGTGCAGTATCAGTCGCTCCAGGAGAAGTTCAACCAGCAGGAGATTGTCAACAACGACCTGATTCATGAGATGATTCAAACGAAAATCGCCAATTTCAAACGCCGGAACGCAGAAATCATCCTCACATACGGACTGTTGGCCGCCACAGTCTGTTGGAGCTCCTATCGCTTCGAACTCCGGTTTTACTTTATGGCGTTATCGGTGTTTATTTTTTTGTCCATAGGCTTATTTGAGTGGTTTAGTTGTCGGAAGGTTCTGAAAATCAACGTTGAAGACTCAGATTTACAAACAATTATCCGGAAAATGGAGAGCATTCGCACACGATTTTCGTTATTGTGGATTACAGGGGTTCTTGCCCTATCCCTATGGATGATGTGGTTCATTTTTGAGATTGGGGAAAAGCGGACGATTCCCTATTTGCGGAGCTCGTTCGTTATGGTAGCGGTCATTCTCACCATAGTCATCATCTTGATAATCTGCAATATAGACCGTCTTGCCAAGATGAGCGACGAGCTTTTGGCGCAGACTTCGCGGCTGAATGGAAACGATTCCTCAACGATACCGGTTTACCATCGCAGCGGCGCTTACTGGAGTAGCATTGCACTGCTCGTGTTAAGTCTTTTCGGCCTTGTTTTCAAGCTGATGTATTGGCCTTTTGGCAACCTCATCTATATGGTAGCAGGAGTTTCGGGAATACTGTTTGTGTTGCTGACCGGAAACCATCTGGTTCGAATTGCCCCAAAAGAACGACCGGTTATCCGAATTGCTGAAGTTGCAGGCTTGTTTCTTGTCGCCAACGCCGCCTTCAAGCTGTTTAATTGGCCTTTCAGCAATCTTTTCGGAATACTTGCTTTGTCGCTCCTCGCCGTCGCCTTCCTCGTCCGGCTGCTGAAGTCGAGGAGAGGGAAAAGACAATATTTCTGTTGATAATCCGTTAAACCACGTCTTTTTTCTCCCCATAACCCATAATCATTATGAATAAGACAGTACGTCTCGAAGCCCTCCTTTGCGGGAAACTCCAGCAGGCTCTCGAAGAGCAGTTGGGCATACAGGTCTATGGGCAGCTGACGCACTTCCGAGACCTTTTCGATGTAATCATGCGCGAGTCGCAGAAACGTCATTTCACGGTAATATTCGACGAGTTCCAAAATCTATACAAGGTCAATCCCGCCATCTTCAGCGAGATGCAGGACATTTGGGACCGCACACACCGCGAGTCGCATATCAACCTAATCACGATGGGCAGCATCCGTTCACTGATGAAGCGCAGTACTTCCGACAATACCATCAAGAACTATTTGGAATATCTTGAAGAAGCCTATCTGTTTGTCAGTGCGCAGCTATATGACATCATGTAATAATTCCCATCCTTTTGTTGTCTAACATGATGAACGTTGCAACGAAAGTAATGTATTATGAATAACGACAAAGAACATCAGTTTGAACAGTTGGTGCGGCAGCACAAGCGGACCATCTACACCGTGTGTTACATGTTTTCGCACGACAAGGCCGAAATCGACGACCTGTTTCAGGAAATCCTCATCAGGCTTTGGAAAGGCTTCGACACCTACGAGGGTCGCAGCGACGCAAAGACATGGATCTACCGTGTGTCTCTCAACACGGCCATCAATCAGGACAAGAAGAAACATCGGCGCATCGAAACGGTGCCACTGACCGTCGATATCGACCCCTACGAGGCCGACGACCCTTCAACGCATCAAATCCGCGAACTCTACGACCGCATCTCGCGACTCGACCTCATCGACCGCAGCCTTATCCTGCTTTGGCTGGAAGGGGTCAGCTATGACGAAATCGGCGCCATCATCGGCATCACACCCAACAATGTGGGGGTCAGGCTGATGCGCATCAAGGACAAACTGGTGAAAATGTCAACAAAAGAATGAAAGGAGATCATCATGGAAAATCAGAACAACAATAACTTCTCCGAATTGGACCAACTGAAGGCCCAATACGAAACGCTGAAAGAGCAGTTCGACCAACAGGAAATCGTCAACGACCGGCTGATGAAATCTTCCATCAAGCACAGCACCGATTTTTATGGGCGGTATAGACGGATGCAAATCATTCTTTATCCGTTATTTGCCATTATCGGCTTATTGTGTGTCAAATGGTTTCAGGGCAACAACCTTTCGTTAAGTCTGTTTTGGCTCACCTTCTGTTCGGTTTGCTTTGCCATCGAATTGTGGATAACGCAAAAACTGAAAAGCAAAGAACTGGAAAACAACGATTTACTCACCTTGTCCCATCAAGCCCGAAATTTCAAGAAATTATTTTCCCTCTTTACAGCTCTGAATTATTCCACAGGTATTATCATTGTTTTTGGAGTGGTAATTGCCAGTATGGGTAGAGGTATTAATTTGCCGAATATAGGTGCTGTAATCTTGTTGTTTTTTGCTCTGCTTGTCTTTTTTGTACTCTTGGGTTTCTTTGAAATACGCTATAAGACAAGAGCCTGCGATGATATTATCCGGCAGATAGAAGCCGCTGAGCCTACGACGGAAAAGAAAACGAATCTTGACAGAGCACAAAAGTGGTTACGCATCGCCATGATTGTCGTGTTTCTCGGCCTCGATATTTGGGCTTGTCTGATTGTGGCCAAATACATTAAAACGCCTCCGATGTGGCGTCAATCGGAATATGTACTGGAATATGAGCGGGGAGCGGACAATTTTTTAACGGAAGAGAAGCTGGAGATCTGGGATCTGGATGCCGACACGTTGGCCATCAGTTCTGAAGTCCTGGGTGGCAAGCCCATGGTGCAACATGTGGCGGTAACGGTGCCTGGCAAGAAAAGCGATGCTGATATGGTGCAAATCAACGTGACATTGACTCCGGAGGCGAGCCTGCAGTGGTACCGATTCACCAGTGAGATAAAGGGCCATCATGCCGCACTTTACCTGAACGGCAAACAGATTCAGGACTGGGAAATCAAATGTGGAATAAGCACCGGCGGCTTCTTCATCATGAAGGAACGTTCGTCGAAGGAGGAACTGGGGGCGTTCTGCAATCAATTGGTGCGGCAGTAGCCAACAGCCAACCCAGCGTATCTCATCCTCTTGGTCATCGTGGATGACAACAGCAATGTGCTGAACGAAAAAGGACGATTTCAATGCTGCAGCGAGGTCTTTCTATTGTATTCCGTTTTTGCGTTCTCTATCAGCTTTTGGTATTTCGGGTCATTATGCATCTGGGTGTAGACATAAGAGGCCATGATGCGTCCTGCCTGCACGTCTGATGCATAGTGGTACCCTGCGATGACCCGGCTGCGTCCGTATTCGAAGCCTCTTTTCAGAAGGCTGTCCTGATGCTCCGGTGCAACCTCCGCAAGGAAGAGTGCCAAACCCCAGCCGATGGCTGCGGAGGAAGAAGGATAGGAAGAGGTGTTGACATTCGTTTCTTCATCCTGGGGAATCAATGTATTTTCGCCGAGTTGCACGAAAGGACGTTTTCGGAAAGTCAGAGACTTCATCCTTTGTGACTCCTGGAGCAGAATCTTTTTTGCTTCGGCTACAAGGAGTGCAATGGCTGGTGTGTTTTCAGTGGACAGGTGGAGAGCCAAGTAGGGAGAGAAACAGTTCATGAGTGCGATGTCGGAGACATCAGCGTCAATGATGGCTTGGCGACCGCGTTCGCTGTCTCTTTCGTTTTTGGCAAGCCAATATTGCGCGATGTCGCTAATATAGCGACTACTTGCCGTGTCCACTGGCGGTCCCATGATGAGAACGCCGTCAGGGTAGGGTTCAGTGGCCGGTTTCACAGCAAGATTTTTTATTCGGACAAACTCTTGTCTCGCTGATGCAAGGTCGTGCCAGTATTCCACACTTGTGTGCAAGCGTGCGAGGGCGGCGGCCACAGCAAGCCGTGCCGCATCCACATCGCTCTGCCAATGAGCGCCCACGATGACACGGCTCTCGCCGTACTGGTACCCACGGCGCAGAATTTCGTCCTGATATTCCGGAGCCATCTCCGCCAGTGCCAGTGCCACGCTCCATCCAAACGCCGTGTGTCCGGAGGGGTAGGAACCGTTGTCGC
The DNA here is from genome assembly GCA_905233745.1 of uncultured Bacteroidales bacterium. Lineage (GTDB taxonomy): Bacteria > Bacteroidota > Bacteroidia > Bacteroidales > WCHB1-69 > F23-D06. Next base: position 5,337 of record CAJODA010000030.1, on the reverse strand, counting down.
GCAAACTCTCCTCATCGTCAAACTCGCCGAATACATGTTCGTTCATTTTGGCAAACGGCCGGGTGCGCATGTACTTCTCCTTCGCGTTCGTCACGGAATAGCGCCCTGTCGTCCCTGTGCGCCACATCAGCCGCCAGATAGCAGGAGTGCCATCCTGACTGATGGATATGCCAAGCACCTGACCGAAAATGTCAGCCATACATCCGATTCCAAACTCCGAATCCCGGCTTGCAATCTTTCCCCGTTCCGTGTTGCGGACGGTTTTGCCCCATTGCCACTGCTGGAAATCATCTGCGAAAGCCACACTCTCAAAGGCAGGTGGGGCTGGTAGGAAGACACCCGCGTCTGGCATCTCCTCAAGGGTGAAGTAATGGTCGAAATCCTGCGCAGTCGCCATGCCGACATACAGCGTCAGGAAGACGATTTTGAGCAGGCACTTCACGAAATGCATTTTTGGAGACATAAGTGATCAATTATAAAGACATTGAATTGTGCTATTTTTCTATTATTGTGTGTCTGATTGGAAACTTTTGGAGGCCGCCAATCTGATGCCATAAAAGTTCCCTTTGATGCCAGGATGGTGGTGGTGTCTGTTTTTCACCATACAACGTCCTGATTCACTGTCAAAACTGCCCCCGCGGAGTACTTTGTCATCATATTCATCGAAGTCAATCTTGCCAGTAGGGTTAACGAGCGGGATGTCGGGATCCCATTTGTCATTTTCCGACTTGGGCTGGTAGGTGTCATTATATACGCCAAACCAGTCGTCGCACCACTCCCACACGTTGCCGCACATGTCATAGATGCCCAATTCATTGGGTGAATAGCTGCCCACTCGCACAGGATGCCTAATGTCGGCAACGGTCTTGGATTTATAGTTGGCTTTCCCTTTGATGTCGTTGAAACCACTGAAGGCATAGTGATGGGTGTGTTTTCCACCCATAGCGGCATACTCCCATTCGGCCTCAGTGGGCAGACGGAAGTTCATCCGCGTGACCTGGTTCAGGCGTTCGATAAAGGTAGCCGCATCATACCAGGTGACATTCTCCACGGGCAGGCTGTCTCCCTTGCAGAAGCTCGGATTGCTTCCCATAATGGTCTCCCAAAGTTTCTGGGTGACTTCGTACTTCGCGATGGCAAAATCAGACAGGATGACTTGGTGTGGTGTGGCATTGGCATCGTTCGGATTTCCCATGGTGTACTGGCCGCCCTCCACATCCACCATCTCAATACTGCTAAGGAACTCGTTCTGCTTGTTCTCCAAGAACTGTTCCACAACGGCAAGATTCTTGGCGTCAGAATGAATCCGCTTCATGACACGGAGGTCTTCAAAGAACATAGGGGTGGAGAAAAGCCATGTCGTGTCATAGATCAGAAGCGGGTTCTTGGAGAAGGTTGGGCTGGTGCCAATGAAAATGGTGTTGAAATAGCGGTTGTAGAGATTTTCAGCCTGCTGTAAACTGTCGCATAGTGCGTATGCAAGTGCTTGGAAACGTACTGCTTCCAATTGGTTTGGACGGATTTTCATAGCCTGCCGTGCGTCAGAGAGACATTCCTGATAATGGCTTATCAGTAGCGCATAGTGGCTGGCGTCCATCCACGCATCATAATCGTCAGGGTAGATATCGGCCGCTTGTTTTGCGTGCTCATAAGCGTGTTCGTAGTCTTTGGCCTCGTAGTAGTAGTGTGCCAGCAGCCGGTGTGCCTCCGAGATTGACTGCTCTTTGCTGTATATTGGGTTCTTGAGGTCCAAATCGAATTTGTCTTCCTTACGTTTCCCACGTTCGGCAGTCTTCAGGCATTGGTTGAAATTTTTCAGGGCGTTCTCCTTATCTCCGAGAAGAAAATTGCAGGTTCCCAGATAGCCGAAATCTTCAGCTCGGGAGACAAGATTCTTCGTGATATTCTCGAAAATTTCCTGCGCTTTGAAGATATTTGCAGAATCACCGCGCGACAGCAGGAAGAGCCCCATCGACCTTTGGTTGTCGGCGAGTAGAATTTCCGATTTCATCTTGGAACGGGAGGCCTTGAAGGTTTGTATGCCAGCAAACACGAACGCGACCAGCACTACCAGGAGCATGGCAATCGCACCTCTCAGCCGCCTTTTCGTCTTCAGAAGCTCAAGGTTGCGGGCTTCTTCCTCCGCCTTGTGCAACTCCTGAACATGACGAGTGCTCTTCTTGATCCATTCCGTTTCCGCTTTGTCCAGCTGCAGGCGGTCGAGCAGCGGGGTGATGTAAGCCAGCTGTTTCTCGGTAAAATACTCGCGGGAATTTTCATTCAGCGAGACCATGCTGTGAATCATGCGCTTAATCTCCAGCACGGCAATTTCGTCATCGCTGCGCTTCAGCGATATCTGCTTGGCTAACGAGTCGTGGGCGATTTCATATATCAGGTCGTTCTTGGACTTGCGCAGAATACGCCGGTTCACAAAGTCGTTGAGGAGTTGGCGGACAGGGATCAGTGTGGTGTTGGCATAGAGGTCGCGGATCTCAAGGTAGGATTTCTGCTCCTTTGTGCCTTCGAGGGAAACGAAGACAGAGAGGAATTTCCACACCTCATCGGAGGTGAGGGAGTATTTGGTCATGATTTGCGCGACTTGCTCGTCCAGCATGTTCCGGAGCACATCCCCGATGTCCCCGATACTCTTGAGCGACTCCAAGGAGAACTCCGCGGGTGTGGTGCGTGTCTCATCGTGGGTGATGTTGAGGTAAAGCTTGTCGAAAAAAACCTGTAAGTAAGGCAAATCGATGTTAATGCGGTTTTCGCCGCCCTTGATTCTGTCGAAAACCTGTTCGGCAAACTGCCGTTCCTCCCCTTTCTTGATAGTGATCAGCGTGCTTTCCGATTGTGAGAGCCCCATCACGATGTCAGTCACCTTTTCGAGATTCATGGGCTCAATCCTGATCTTCTTTCTCAATAATTGAGGTACAAATCTTTCAAAATCATACAGATAACCAAGATATTCCTCCCTGATGAGCAGAATCACTTTCACATATTGCTCCAAAGAAAGCAACTCTTTGATACTTTGGTAAAACTGTTGGCGTTCTTCCTCCGTTCCGAAAATAAACAACTCCTCAAACTGGTCGAAAACCAGGTATATGGGCTTGAACTTGCTGAGGTGGATGGCTTCGATTCTCTTGATGAGTGTGGACTTCTGCGGAACTGCGGCAGACGCTCCTTCCGAGGAACTCCAGTCCTGGTCAAGCCAGTCCAGCTCGTCGTTTTCGCTGATGTCGCCACCTGCCTCAATGAGAGCCTCGTTCAAGGTTTGGTTGATGTTGTTTCCCCGCCTCACAAAGATGGACTGCCAGTCGTGTGTGTTGAAACGGCTGGCGAGACCGCACTGAATCAGGCTGGATTTCCCGACCCCGGATCCCCCGTACACTAACAGGAGGTTGGTTTGGAAAATCATATTATACATAAGGGCGATCTCCTCGTCGCGCCCGAAATAAAAGTCGATGTCGTCACGCGTGTATGCGTCCAGAAATTTGAATGGGTATTTTTTTTGCATAACGGATGGGTTTATAAGTCTCCGAAATCTACATATACTTCTCCGGAAAGGCAGGATTGAAGTTTGTCGAAAGCGTCCAGCACTCGGTCGGTGTTGTAGGTGGAGATGTCTTCACTAGAGGAGAACAGGTCGCCCAGATTCTCTACTTTTTGTTTGATTTTATTGTTATACAACGGATTGATAGAGAAGTCATCCAGCGAGATGAATTCAAGGGTGTTATCCTGTACGGGATTCTGGTAGAAGAAGCAAATCTTCGCGCCGTTTTCCCGATGTATGGTATTGAGGTCAATGACGAGGGGGTAGAGGTTGATGCTGTTGGCGTTGGAGATGTTGTCCACATACATTACCACAGAGTCAGTGGCGATGGCATCTTCGGTAAGATTGACCTTCTCCTTGTCCATGTTGGCTTTGTTGTCCAGTCCGAGGGCAATGTAGCGGTGCAGAAACTTGGTGGAGTCGGTGCGCGTTTTCTCATAGCGGCTCCATTTCAGCGAAACCATGTGATAGCGCATAAAGAAGTTGAAGTTTTTCAGCACAGTGGCGATGGCATCCTCCGCCGCAACGCAATCGGAGATGGTGACATTCTTTTCTGGCAGCTGGGCAAGAACAGTGCATGCTTTGTGTACGTCCCCGCCGGGCTCCAGCGTGGACACAATCCCGGCCAGTTCAGGAATAGGCAAAGCAAGCTTGTCAGCGTGCTTCTGGTAAACCTGAATGAGCGAAAGTAGCATTTCGGCCTGTTCGTGTACCGAAAGCTGATAGAGAACGTTCAAGCGCTTCCGGGCCAGCTCCTTATCGTGCGAGTCAAGTGTGACACCATCTGATGAAACAGCATCCCACAGGTGGGTGATCAGAGCGTAGATAGCCAAATCCAGGGTAATCATGGCCATCCTTCTGCATTCCAAGCAGAATTTGTCGAACTTTCCAGCGTCATTGTCCTTGCTGATGGCTATGATTTTGCTGAACTCTTTACCAATAACGCCGATGAAACTGTAGGATATAATCTCTTTGGCCTTATTGAGGATGCGGTCCTGCCGGGTCCAATCAGGGATGTCTTTGATAATCTCACTGAAACGGCGTGTGGCCACGGAAACATTGGAAGATTCGGTAATCAAGATTTCGGTGAGTCTGGTGGAAAGTTCAACATTCGCGACAGCCTTGTCGTGGGTGTCCTCGGACACTGAAGAAAAGTGCTGGTTGAGTGCCGACACCAGTTCCTTCACCCCGGCATCGAAATTGTCCGCCGCCTTGATGTGGTGGACGCGGGAGAGAAAATACTGCAGGTCCTCGCACATCACGCTGCTGTCAAGCATGAGCGGGATGATTTTTTTGCCTTGGTCGAAGGAGATGCCGACCTCGTTGAGCACATGTTGGGACTTGTTGGAAGAGGTGGAGAAGAGCAGTACTACCACATTGGCCTGTTTGATGGCGTTGGTGATCTGAAGCCCGTAAGATAGTCCAGCCTGTTCGTTGCGGGGAGCGATCCAACACGGATATCCGGCCGCTTCAATGGACTGGCATACCGCCATGGCAGTGTCCGCATCCACCGAGGAATAGCTTATGAAAATCTGATGGTAATCCATAAAAAGCGAGTTAAATCAAGGATTTTAATTTCGGTCGCAAATATACATAATAATTGTTAACAATAAATTAACTAGTGGCCATTATTTGTTGGATAACGTGTTAGAGGACGTTCCGCCACAACCCCGCTAGGGGTTGCATATCTTTTTTGTATTTTTCCTCTATAAATAGAACAAAGAACCAACCCCATGGAACCAGTAGCGCTTTTGGGGTGCGTTTTTCCTCTTCGAACTTTGCCGTTG
>CAJODA010000029.1 GCA_905233745.1 uncultured Bacteroidales bacterium | reverse complement strand
GAATACACATCTGCAAAATTCGCGCAGTTCATCCAGCAGCAGGCCAACAGCGGAGCCAAATCTGTAGTGTTCATCATCGGCGGTGCCTACGGTTTTTCGGACGCGGTTTATGCGCGCGGCAACGCCAAGCTGGCCTTGTCGCAGCTCACCTTCCCGCACATCATGACGCGGCTGGTGTTCGCCGAGCAACTGTACCGGGCCTTCACGATTTTGCACAACGAACCGTATCATCATTGATGAAGTTCAAAGTTCAAAATTCAGAATTCAAAGTCTCCATTTTCCCCTTGTACCCCATGTGCCCCATTCACCCATTTCACCTTTCATGAACTACACAAACATACGACATCGGCTGCATCAGTTGGCGGAGCCCTCCGGAGCGGAGGTTGCCACCCAAAGATTCATCATTGACACATTGGCTGGCTTTGAGCCCACGCATATTCACGTTTTCAAGAACAGCAAGAATTTGTTGGCGGTTTACGACTTCGGTCCGGGCGGCGAAACCACTTTGATTCGTGGGGACTTTGACGCAGTGCGCGTGCCGGAGACGTTGGACCTTCCGTACGCCTCGCGCACGCCGGGCGTGTCGCACAAGTGCGGCCACGACGGCCATGCCACCATCCTGTTGGGGCTGGCCGAGCAACTGCATCTGCACCCGCTGGCAAAGGGCCGCGTGCTGCTCTTCTTCCAAGCCGCGGAGGAGACGGGCGAGGGTGCCGCACAGCTGTTGGAGACGGGCATTTTGGAAAAATACAAGCCCGGCAAGGTCTATGCCCTGCACAACATTCCGGGCGAGCCGCTGGGCAGTGTCATCTGCAAAGAGGGCAGCTTCACCTGTTCGGTCATCAGTTGCGACATAGAGCTGCACGGGCGCACGGCGCATGCGGCGGAGCCATTGAAGGCGGTGAGCCCCTACCCGGCCGCCAGGGCCATCACCGACCGGCTGCTGGCCATGAATTGCTATGACATGTCGCGCGACGATTTCCGCCTCCTGACACTGGTGGAGTTCCGAGTAGGTGAGCAGGCCTACGGAGTGGCAGCCGGCCATGGCGTGCTCCGGTTCACGCTGCGTGCCAAAGACGATGATCTGCTCCAGCGCACCAAAGCGGAGCTTCTGCAAGTGGTGGAGCAAGAGACATCCAGCACGGAAGGGTTGGGTAGCAACATCACATGGGAAGAGTACTTCGCCGCCGCCAAAAACCACAAGGTTGCGGTGGAGAGCATTCGAAATGCCGCCGAGCGATGTGGGTTGGAATATGTGGAAAAGCAAACTCCCTTCTCCTGGGGCGAGGATTTCGGTCTGCTGACGCAGCATTATGACGGCGCACTTTTCGGATTGGGTTCTGGCGAGAGCCAGCCGCCCCTGCACCACCAGTTGTTTGATTTTCCGGACGAATTAGTGCCGGTGGGGGTGAAAATATTCAAAACATTATTGGAAAGGGGGAAATAACAAAAAAGAGCATCAATTGATGCTCTTTTTTGTTGGCGGACCGGACGAGACTTAGATTGTTCATTGCACCTGAACGTTGCACCTATTTGTATTCATTTAATTACATTGCAAAACAGTGAATGCCAGCAAAATACGCACAGTCAATTAAATGAACACAAAGTGTATTGGTTAGCAGAATGACGCCTTCTTATCGCGGTGGTACATTTTTTGGGAACAAACAATTATCATTCAAGCAACTTCTTCCCCTCCTCTGTGAGCACATACCGCTGCGTAGGACTGTTGGGAATATGCATAAATGGTAGTTATGAAGTGGCTGGAAGAGGACTTGAACTTCGTTTTTTTGTCCTCTTATACGCATTTCGGTCAGCTCATCATGTTGACTAGATGTTTTCCAACATTTTCTTAAATTCTTCTTCTGTTGGCAGATACAGCTTATAACGTGAGGCAAATATCTGTTTCCCCTCGTTTAGCACTGAATACTTGACAATGGCTTCGCTTTTCTGCGAACAGAGAATGATGCCGAGTGTCGGATTGTCGTCAGGGGTCTTGTAAAGTGCATCGAACATGCGTATATAGCTGTCCATTTGCCCGACGTCTTCATGCGTGAGTTTTCCCAGCTTCAAGTCAATTAGCACATGGCACTTCAGTATGCTGTGATAGAATACTAAATCAATGTAGAAATCTTCATCATCATAACGCATCCTTTTCTGACGGGCCACAAAGCAAAAGCCACGACCTAATTCCAGTAAAAATTGCTGCAAGTGGTTGATTAACGCCTGCTCTAGGTCGCTTTCATGCAGAGCTGGATACTCTTTCAAGTCAAGAAACTCCAACACAAAAGGATCTCGGATAAAATGTTGTGGAGCGAGTTGTGCCATTTTCTTTTTTGCTTCGGCAACAACGGGCATCTTCTCCTTGCTTGCCAACAGGCGTTCATAATAAAGCGTGGATATTTGCCGGTCAAGCTGTCGCGTACTCCATACGCTGTCTGCCGCTTCGTTCATATACCATAGTCGAGATTGTTCGTTTTCAACGCTGAGAAGGCGACGATAATGCGACCATGTCAATTCGGGACGCAGTGTGTCCCGAATTTGAAACATTTGGTAAAATTGTCTCATTTTTCGAAGTTCGCGTTCGTCGAAACCCTTGCCAAACTCGGCGGTAAGTCTTTCTGCCAATTCTTTCAACACTCCTTTGCCGTATTCTGCCCTTGCTGCACCATATAGCTCGTTTTCAACTATCTGCTGCCCAATCAGCCAGTAACTTTCTACCATTGCAAAGTTTATGGCTGTGTATGACCGCTGTCGAGCCGAAGCCAAAATAGACCTAACATTGGCATAGAGCTCTTCCATGTTGTCTTGCTGTCCTATTTCTAATGCGTTTTCCATCTCTTCTTTTAGTGCTTCAAATTGCAAAGATACAACTTTTCTTACTTAAAACACAAGGCCGGGCGTGAATCACACTGCAATATTGATGTGTGTTTTGGACATAAAAAAGTAGAGACGCAATGCATTGCATCTCTACAATGTTGGCGGACCGGACGAGACTGAGATTGTTCATTGCACCTGAACGTTGCACCTATTTGTATTCATTTAATTACATTGCAAATGAATGAATGCCAATAAAATACGCATATTTGGTTTAATAAACACACGGTGTATGGGTTAGCAGAATGACGCCTTCTTATCGCGGTGGTACATTTTTTAGAGTGTAAAATGTCCGAAGAGATATACACAATGACTCCCCGACGGCAAGGATTATGCCATGGATGCTTCAACTATTCAGAAGAATCTTGCGGACAACGATTCTCCCTATCAAAAAAAGCCACTAAACATAATGTCATCCAAAATATTTTATGTAGTTTTGCAGCGTTGCTTGCCTGTTCTGATGATTAATGGACTTTACATCATGGTCGGCGGCAACGGAAAGAAGTGAAAAATAAAAGTCCTCCCTTACAACTCACTATGGCGATACTATTTTCTGAAAAACAATGTGTTAAAAGCGCATTTTTGTTCATCCTCGTTTTCTTGACTTCATTTTTTGTTGGCAATGCCCAGCATATCACGACCAAAGGACCCGAAATAGGAATGGATGACGGAGCCAGGGTCACTGTCTTAGGTGAGGATGACAACAATATTTACTTTTGTGCGGTGGACAAGAACAATTATGGTGAGGATGACGAATTCTTTGTCACCGTATATGACAAAAAGAACCGTTCCGTTGTTGTTGAGCATGAGTTTGACGAAGACTACGGTTTTTCCACAGCCTTTATGGCTGATGACAAGGTGGTGCTGGTAGGTTCTTCATTCAACAAAAAGAACAAATGTGTGGATTTCTTCCAACACGCATTCCCTGTCATGAACAAAAAGAAAGGTAAAATCGCGCCCAATGTAACGTATTCTGTGCCTGTCGAAAGCACAAGATACAACTTATTCCGTGTCTTACGTTCATCTGACGGCCAGAAACTCGCCTATCTGACCTACTTGAGACCAACGAATAATAGTGCTGAAGAATATACCCTCGATGTGATGGTGCGTGGTGTCGATGGGCATGAGGTTGCCCATACACGGGAAAGAATCAAGGGGAAATTCCCGCATGTCGTGAAGGGATACCTTGCCAATGACGGTACCGTTTATGTGGAAGAGCATTATTATATTGATCAAAAAGAGACTTTACAGTTTGTCACGGTTACCACAGACCAACAATACAAGCCCATGCAAATTGAGGAAGATATGGAGGGTATGCACAACATGCATGCAGAATTGCTTGCCGATCAGCGTCTGATGATGTTCGGTGCTGCAAAAGACGGTGTAGGGATGATTGTTTTGGACAATACCGGAGAGGTGGCCAAATTTGGCATTTATGAAGTGGAAATCCCTGATTTGCCGGAGGGAGTCACCTATGACTTCGACTTTTACAATGAGAACAGTCTCGCTTTCAAACCGCATCAGATTTTGTCCTTGCAGGATGGGCGTGTTTTGGTGTTGGCTCACCGGCATCGGTACATCCTTTCCTCGTATGGCAACTCGGTCACGGCTTATAATGATCACAAAAATCTCTACCTCTATCTGTTTGACAAAGAGTTGGAACCTATGACATTTGAAACGCGACCATTCGGCACTCAAAGCATTGGGAACAATCACGAGGATTTGCCTGTCGCGTTCGAATGGGACGGAGGGATAAGGCTGCTGTTTAACGGTCAGGTGTCGAACTACACGGGTGGTTCCAAGCGCGAATGGAAAGTGCTGTTCGCCCCTAAGTTGAATGAACGTTGTCTGGTATTGGGCACATTGGATGACGATCTGCATTTTGATCCCAAAATCATCAGGAATCCTGGCCCGAATGTGCCGTTTACCATGGGTGAATATTTCGAGCAGTTGCTGAAGGTAACTGACGATGCGGTGTATATCATCAATCACCGCAACAGCGACAACTTCATCGAGGAAATCAGAAAGTGACAAAAAAAAGTAGAGACGCGCTATAGCACGTCTCTACTTTTTTGGCGGACCGGACGAGACTCGAACTCGCGACCCCATGCGTGACAGGCATGTATTCTAACCAAACTGAACTACCGATCCGTTTGTTTTTTCAACGCCGCAAAAATACACTTTTTTTCGATTGCACGATATTTTTGAAAATTATTTTTTTATTCTATATACTATTGATTTTGAGTGTTATAGAATAAACCGGGCATTTTTCTCCTCCATTTTCACATCATCCTATGCGAAAAAAACGAAGCTTTTTTCATTTGATTCGCCATTTTCCCCATTTACCCACTTCTCCTACTTTACCTCATGCACCCATTTCACCTCCTTCACCTCATGTACCTCCTTCACCCACTTCACCTTTCAGTTAGAATCTCCAGGTCAAACCAAAATAGTAGAGGAATGGGAGCTGATTGATAACTTCATTGGAAATTCTGTTCACATAGAACACATTCTTATAATTATAGACATTGGAGAATGAGACACTCAACTCAATAGAATTACGTTCTCCAATGAAGAATTTCTTTTTGGCACCAATATCCAGACGATGGTAGTTGGGCAGGCGGGCCTGGTTGAGGTCAGCGAGCATAAAGTAAACATCCTCGTTGGATGAAACATAATCGTCATTGATATTCGTGGGCACATAGTGAGGATAGTATGCCTGTGTTTGAGTGAACGGGAACCCTGTGCCGAAGTTCCAGCGGGCATCCACCTGCCAGGATCTGCGCTTTCCGAACGCATAGGAAAGCAACAGATTGACATTGTGTCTTCTGTCAAAATGCGGGTTGTATTCCACAACTCCATCGGTACGCTTCACCCAACCCAAGGAGTACACCAACCAAACATAGAAGCCTTTGTTATCATATTTCACCGTGATATCGCCACCGTAGGCACGGCCTTTTTCCCAAATAAACTCCTTCTCCGAATCAAACATCTTGTAACGGTTTGCCGAAATCAGCTGGGAGAAGTTTTTGTAATAGCCCTCCAAATTGATGCTGATTTGCGAGATAGGGTCATACTCCAAACCCAGGATGATGTGCTGCGACTTTTGCAATCTGCCTTTTATCTCAGTAGTGTTGTTAATCATGGTGGCACCCAGCAGTTCGCTGCTTACCGGAGAAGAAAGGAATCCATTGAAAAGGCTCACTACATCCTGATCGGAAGTTACAGCCACGAGGTTTTGAGAATAGAGACCACCAGCCAGTTTCAGGCGCAAATTACGCAGTATGTTGTATTTCAAAGCCAGTCGCGGTTCCGGGGAGGCCTCGCCAAGAGAATAGTAATACTGGAGACGGAAACTGGGTTCAATCAGCAGTTTGTTCCGGAAGTTGTATTTGAATTTGGCGAAGAACGACAAGTCCGTCGTATGGTCCATAATATCCACTTCGGATCCGAAGTTAGTGTGATAAATATATTCGGTGTTAAAGCCAACCGTTTCCACACCCACATTCAACACACTTTTTCCCAAATAATAATTGAATGCCAGATTGAAGGTGAAGCCATCCATGCTACTGGTCCGCGGTTGATATTGCGCGTCGTCAAGCGCACATAAATATTTGGAGTAAGCTAATGCACCCTCTATGGTGATCGGCACATCACCGGGTACGATCAGGAAATTAGAGCCTACACCCCAGTTGTTCCATTTATAGACCGCAATATCCGGATAATTGACTCTATCGTTGAAATTGAACCCGAAAACATTCAGTCTTGTTCCATTCAGGGTGGAAAGTGTCAATTTGCCATACAAATCCCAAAAACTGTAGGGCAACACACCGTCTTCCACATAGGGGTAGAAGAACTTGGAGGCAGGTTCAAGATAGGAGCCTTTTCCGGAGAGGATAAAGCTAAGGGCCGTCTTCCGGTCATCCTTGAGTTTCACCAGCGGACCTTCAAGCAGAATCTGGGATTGAATGTTACTCATATCCACCTTTCCGGAGATTCTCTTCTTGTTTCCGTCACGGGTTTTGATATCCATCACAGAGGAGACTCTGCCGCCGAACTCGGCACCGAAGCCGCCGGTATAGACATCCGCACTGCTCATAATGTCCATGTCGAAAACGGAAAAGATACCGATGGAGTGGAAGGGGTTATAGATGAGCACGCCGTCAAGAAGCAGCATGTTTTGCACAGGGGTACCGCCGCGCACATATAGCTGGCCACCTTGGTCGCCAGTGGAAATCACACCAGGAAGCACTTGCAGATACTGTGCAAAGTCGGGCTGGCCGCCGATGGCGGGCATTTTGCTCATGTCCTTTGGGGTAACGCTGATGACTGAGGTGCGCGTTTCCTGCTCTTTACGCTGTCCCTCGCCCTGAATCTGCACGGCATCCAGGGTGGTGGACGCCGGCTTCAACGAATAGCGCCTCGTAATCACGCCATCTTTGGTCACCTCCAAGGAGTCCATGATATCGGCATAACCCAAATAGGACACCTTGACCACATATTTTCCTTTAGGAATCTTATTGATGACAAAAGCACCTTGCGCATCTGAAAGGGCGCCAAGACTGGTTCCCGTCAATTGTATGGTACAGTATGGCAGGACTTCGCCGTTAGAATCATCATAGGTAAAACCTTTGAGCATCGTATGCTGGGCATTTGCCGCATAAACGCCCATGAGAATTATTAGAAAAGTCAGTAATCTTTTCATCAGCCTTAAAAATTAAGGCGCAAAGATACAAAAAATCAGACAGCCTGCCAACCTATATCTTCACGATGAAACAGACCCGGTGCATCGATGGAATTTACCGCCTTATAAGCGTCTTCGCGTGCCTCGCGTAGCGTTGCGCCGCGGCCTACCACAAACAGCACCCGGCCTCCGTTGGACAACCACTTGCCATCTTTCAGTGTGGTACCCATGTGGAACACCGTTTGGGAAACATTGTCCAAACCGCATATTTCGAGTCCTTTTTCATATTTGCCCGGGTATCCTTTTGCGGCAAGTACCACGCCGAGGAAAGCCTCATCGTAAAACTCGGGGACCACCTCTTCATGACGGAGAAGGGCTAAAACCATCTCCACGAAATCGCTCTTCAATTTGGGCAGCACCACTTCAGTTTCCGGGTCACCGAAGCGCGCATTGAACTCAATAACCTTAGGGCCGTCTTTCGTGAGCATCAGACCACCATAGAGCACGCCACAAAAAGAGCAGCCTTCTGCAACCATTGCCTTGGCGGCAGGCTTCATGATCTGCTCGACAGCCCACTCAACCTGCTCTTGCGGGATAACGGGCACCGGCGAATAGGCACCCATGCCACCCGTGTTCGGACCTTTGTCACCGTCGTATGCACGTTTGTGGTCCTGAGCAATTGCCAAAGGCACTACCTGTTCCCCGTTCACAAGGGTCAGCAGCGAAAACTCAGGTCCTTGCAAAAACTCCTCCATCACCACCTTGCCCTGTCCGAAACGGTTGTCGAGAAGCATGTCTTTCAATGCCTCATCCGCCTCCCCAGCGGTCATGGCCACCACAACACCTTTTCCAGCGGCCAGCCCGTCATATTTGATCACAATAGGGGCACCTATCAAATCCAGATACTCTTTTGCTTCAGTATAATCTTCGAAAGTTCTATACCTGGCAGTCGGAATATGATATTTATCCATCAGTTCTTTGGCAAACTGCTTGCTGCCCTCTATACGAGCGGCGGCCTTGGTGGGTGCAAAAATAGCCAGACCTGCCTTTTGGAATTCGTCGGCAATGCCATTCATAAGTGCGGCCTCTGGGCCGACAATGGTCAAGTCCATTTGTTGTTCGCGGGCAAATTCCAGCAAAGCTGCAGTGTCGTTCTCATCTATCGGCACCAGCTGCACATTCGCGCCAAGGGTGAGCATTCCGGGATTGCCAGGAGCAATGTAGAGTTGAGTGGTGAGCGCAGACTGTGCGACTTTCCAAGCGATGGCGTGTTCACGGCCGCCACGGCCAATAATCAGTATTTTCATTTTTCAGATTTTGTTATGACATATCCAAGATAACGGTGCATCACCTCCGACACATAGCCGACGGTATGCTTGCCGGGATAATAACCGCACTTGACCACTGGGTCGGTATAGTAATCCTTATGCGATTTCAAGGCAAGATAATGGGCCACATCCGGCCAATGACGGGCATCGCCACCATATTTCCGGCAAAGGGCCTGCGCATCCAGTATATGGCCCGGACCGGAGTTGTAAGCACCCGCCACGAAATAGTAGATATCGGTTGAATCAACCTTGCCTGCGAAAATCTTATAGAGATAGGAAATATAACGGGCACCCGCCCATATCTGTTCCTCCACAGAGGAAGTGTCGGAAATGCCGTAACGTGCACCGGTGGCAGGCATCATCTGCATAATGCCGAAGCTACCCCCTATTCCTTGCAAACCAGTCAGGAAATGTGATTCTTGATAGATGATAGATGACATGAAGCGCCAGTCAATATCATAGCGTGCACAAGCCACTTTCATGCACTTGTCATACGAGGAGATGTTATCCCTGCGCGCTCCAAAAGAACGCTGTATAATATACGAATGGGCTGACAGATATTTCTCACAGAGTTTCTGGTATTGACGAGTGGTTTTAAACTCATCCAGCCATTGGTTGATAACCTCATTCAACTTTTCATTCGCGCTGTGCAGGGCCCAGGTGCGGGGAAAGTTCTCCCCCACTCGCGGCCCAAGCGTGAGCGTTTTGTAAAACGGCAACAGGGTGATAGCTTCATTGTAGTTACACACTATGTAGTCCACCGACTCGTCCTCCAACATATCAAAAAGGTCCTCCATCTCCACATCCTCCTCCTTTTTCAGCTGCCAGTTTTCCGGTTTGCCGAGAATGGAAAAATCCACGGGATGCATGTAATTTTCAGGGGCGTGCACCACATGAAGGGTGTCGCCGTCAAGTCTTGTTTTTTTTCGGGTAATCAGCACCGGATAGGTATAGGAATGGGGCTCGGACTCCGAAATATACCATGGAATAAAATTGGATTTATCGAAATCGTATCCCACAATATCATACTCGCTACTGAAAGCTTTCAGAAATGTTTTTCGGGGGTCCGATTCAATATCAATAACAACAGGGCGATTCAAATCCGCGCCAAGTTGCCGGATTAAATCATATTGGAAACCGATCACGGAGCCTTGATACACAAAGTAATCGGCGGCGTGGTAAAAAATCAACGCTTTGATGGTGTCGCCGCGACCCACGGGGCCAGCCTCTTTCTTTTCCATCTGCTCCAACAAAGGCAGGGGTTGTATCCTTTCTTGTCTGAGTAGAAATACAACAAGTATGACTAAGGCGACAGCAATGAAAATATAACTAACGTGTTTTCTTTTCAAAATAATGTTTTTAGCATTATTTCATCCACTCCATCAATGAGTAGAGGAAGCTAGGGGGCAGGTCGCAAGAGTAATGCGGTTGGAAAATTAGAAGATGACAACCTTGTTCAGATAAGCCTTTGCTTCAGCAGGGTTGTTGTCAACAGCTTTCTTCTGATTGACAATGTTTCCTTCTTCCACCTTCACCTCAATGGTGTCACAATAGACCCACATGGAGGTGGTGTCCGAGTTAAACAAGGTGTCGGTAGTGAGCACCACGCGCAGCAAAGCGGGGTAGCGGAGGCCGTTGAACTCGGCTATACCATTTTTGATATCACCTTTCATTGTGGCCAGTACAGGGTCACAATAGTTATATCTCGCATACACGGAATCATACAACATGTACTTGCTGGTGTCGATGAAGAAAACACCATTGTCTTTGTTGTTAACCAGAGAATCGGGTGCATCCTCATAATAACATGTGATTTTGAAGCCCAGAGGCTGCTCTTTTTTACATTGGACAAAGCAAACCACCAAAGCTATGGCGAAAAGAACCGGGGTGATAAATCCAAACTTTTTCATAACAATATGATTTAAGGCCGCAAAGATAATAAAAAATTATTGTGAGAGCATCAAATTCACGGAAACGCCCACTTCAAAATTCATCTGATTGTACTGGTTGGTCATCTTAGGACGGTTGATGGTATGGTCATAATAGAACTTCAGACCCACCAACTGGCTGAACTGGTATTCGGCCGCCACATTGATGGTTGCCGTCAACATACCTGAAGTCACCTGATCAACTTCTTCCTGAATTTTGCGAAGCATCGTCTGGTTATTCTTAACACCGACACCTGCTGTCAGATTCAAGTCGCTGACAAACTGTCGCTTCACACCTGAGAACACAAGTCCCAACTTGATGTCCTTGAATCGATATCCACCAGAAACGGCAAACTCCATAGCGGAAGTCTCTGTAATCTGATTATTGGCAAAGCTTAATGCCACGTTGCGAGAGTGCTTGTACTCCACCTTCAGCAGCATACTGTTTTTCAGCGTCATATCGAATCCGATAAGCGGGCCGAACTGTTCGGAGAGCGCAATCTGGTTGAGTTCATATCGTGGGAGGAAGTCGTTCAACGCATTACGCACGCTACCGCCTTCCACGTATGACACATTGGTAGCATAGCTTCCCACCTGATACGTACAGGTGTAATTATGAACCAGTGACAAGCTCTGGAACACCTTATCCACACCTTTTATCTTGGAGAATCCGTTATAGTTCAGGCGCCAGTTTGGAAGCGGGATCTTGAGGAACGGTGAAGAGATATCCATCTTCTCCGGGTTCTTGCCCATGTATGCGGCGAAGAAGGAGGTCATCAACACATCCTGCGACACATTGCTATATCCGTCCGGGAATCCGGTTTCAGGATTAATCACGCCATTCGTCCGGGTATCTTCAGCAGCCAAGCGCATTGCCATATCCTTACGCACGTTCTTGAAGTTCTCAAACACTTCGTCGTAATTGGCGAAGAAAGTACCGAGAGCACAATAGGTCATGCTGAAGGAGCCGCTGCGCTGAGGTGTATAGTGGGAGATATTGCCAGCCTCATCCACATGGAAATACTCGGAGAAGTTTTGGGTGAAATTTCGGTTGGCGGTAACATCGATACGGAAGCTCTTGAACGGTTCCACTGAAGCCCTGAAGTTAATAACCTCATTATGGGTCCGCTGGTAAGGAGTGTTCATCAGTGAGTCCGTGGTAATCCAGTGCCCGCGGGCGCCCATCGCCTGTACGTCAGGCTGCCCACCGAAGACAAACAGGAATCCCGGTGCATTTTTGGAAAGATCTATACCCAAGAAATTCGGTGTGCCCATAAATCCGGGCAGTGTTGTTCCGTTACCTTGTGAATAATTGATAGAAACATTACGAACCATCATTATGAAACGAAGAGTACCGTCCAGAATGATTTTTCCGTAATTAGGTTTCTCTTTGAGTGAATCTTGGGCTGTTCCTTCTTCTTCATCTTCTTCTCCCTTATTCTTATCCTTATCTTTGCCCTTATTCTTTTTATTATCCTTATTCTTAGAAACACGCATATTGTCGGTATTTCCTTGATTAACCTTCTTCAAATAAGGAATGGTATTGTATAAGGTGACAAAGTTCACCGATCCGTTACCCTGCAAACTATTGGAGTTCTGAATAGTGTTTCCGAGATAGGAGAGTGAAAGGGCAGAGGCGGTATAGGTATAGCTGGAGTTGTATCGGACACTTGCCGTAATCCACTTGAACAACGGGATCTTATTGATCGGTATCTGATATGTACCGGAGAAATTCTGACGGAAGTCGGTGGTACGTCCACCTCGGCCTACGCAACGCCATACGGAATCTTTCTCCGTACGGGTGTCAATCAGTCCGTCCGGTTCGTCAATACGTGCAGATGCATCTGCGCGGTATTCCAGCTTCAGACTTTGGAAAATATCCCAGTTGAAAGCATAGTTTCGAGACCAGTTGAAGGATTTTACGAAGCTGGTGTCCACAATTATATTACCTTGGCTCTTTGGACGATATTTGAATTCCTGTAACTCACGGCGGATGCCAGTACGGACGGTTACGTTCTTCGGCATAGGCGTGATGTTGAAGTCCCGGATTATCTGGAGCCACTTGGACTTCATCCATTTCACTTTGTTGAACGGACGATAGTTCTTGGGATTCGTACTGAATGTATAGCCAATTTCACCATTGTGAATATACTCATTATTCAACTCCAGGTCTTCGTCGCGCTGGATCAATTCAGAATAGGAGTAAGACAAGTCAAGGTTCTCGATATCCCATGGGCGCATCTTCAGTTTACCACCTTCAAGGTTGCGCTCCTTACGGACATTCATAAGGTTAACGTTCTGACGCTGGGTAAGGGCATTGGTCTGCCGGCGTATGGAATCACGTTCTGCAATGGTCTCGTATGTTGCCAGGTCATCACGCAACTTCACATCGGGGTTCAACGGGTTGTACTCGGGCTGGCTCACACCCAAAGAGTAGTCGTAATGCAATGGTATCTTGATGTTCCATTTCTCCGGGAAGAGAATCTTGCCACCATCAATATTCGTGGCAATATCAAGATTGTATTTGGTGTCCATGGAACGCTCCGTCACCGATTGTTCTATGCTACCGAAGCCGGGAGTGGTATAGGTTCCGGAAACGGTCAGGTCGCCGACATCGGCCAAGTTAAGACGGGCGCGCATCGTAGCAGCAAATCCCTGTTTGTCATCAAATCCGCAAAGACGCAATTCGTTAATCCACATCTCCACTGATTTAGGCAGCATGTCGTCATTATCGGCCAGCGATTTCTTCTTGGGGTTGCGGATACCAATCATGATGGTGGTCACCTCACCGAGGTTAGGAACACCCACCACAGTCATCTTTTTACCATCAGCAAGAAATCTGACATAAGGCATATGGTTACCCGGCCATGCTCCTTTGCGAACAGCCACATTACGCTCCTGTTTCAACGAAACTAAAGAGTCCAGATAAATGAACACACGGTTGTCGGCAGGCCAGATGGCATTGGTGTCCTTACCCACATACCACGGTGTCACCTCCACCGGCAACTCATACTCGTAATAGTTCTCCGTATAGTCAGAGCCCAAGCGGATAAAGCAGGTTACATCTCCTTTCTTCAAGTCACCGGAGCTGTAAACATCTTCCGCATGGACGAACATCTGGAGATTATTGAACTGGCGCAGGTCGTAGTTCGTATTCTTATATACGGCACGGGCATCTCCGTCAGGCAGGTCAACCGCCTTCATAGACAATGCCTGCTCATTGATTTCATAAAGTGTCAAACCGTTCAGCGTCTCACGCTTTATACCGGGAGGAAGCACATACGGGATCGGAGTACGGTTGGCGTTTTCTTCATAACTCACTGTTCCCACATAGAAGGATCCTTCACCGTCACCTTGGGTGGGGATGTAATCACCCTCTTCCTGCAAGCTGAGGTTGTAGGTTCTCCAGTCGCCACGAACCAGTTCGAAGGTGGCAAAACGACATATTACCGGCTCATCAAAATCGCGCATGAACACACGCATGAATCGGATAGAGTTGAAACCCGTCATTCCGTTCACCACCTTGTCGGGATTGTGGATAGGGATTCTGAACTGATACCATTTGGTAGGAGGTCTTGTGCCGTCGGGCAACTGGTTGGGAATTGCCTCGAAAACATCGTTAATATAGTTCTCGCCCACCACCATGTGCTCTGGCGAAAGGTCAATCACATACTGGTAATATCTCTCCTCTTCACTCAACGTGTTGTCGTTGTTCATATCCTCAAGGTTGGGGATTTGAGTAGCGCAAGTGGGATAGGACTCCGGACTCTGAGCATCGGCCACAGAGTTGCCGTCTGCATTGTTGAAAAACTTGTAACGTTCCACCACCTTTAAGTCTGCATTATCATAGTCGGTGCCACGGAAATAGTGGTAGTTGTCGGCAGAAGGGTCGTTGAAAGCTCTTTCGTATGCCTGGGAGCCAGGGCCGAACTCGTCAGAGATTAAACGCAGGTAATTCCCGTCGAAATAGTCACGCTCACGCGTATCTTGCAAACCGTCATAACCGACATCCTGATACTGGCGTGCATTCTCATCGGTATCGAAGGAGTTGACAATCAGCTGGGTGGTAGGCACGCGACCCCAAACAGTGAATTCCACATTCTCGTCTGAGCCGTCAGCGGGCAGGCCGTTCTCAAAGAACTTAACACCATCCCGAAGAATATCTTCAGAGATATCACCCAAGTTGAAATAGAGTTTACCGCCCGAGTGGTTAGGATTATCAATGAAGGGATCCATCATCCAAAATTCGATATACTCGTAGTTGGAAGATTCAAAGTCCGGTGTGTCAAACTTCCGCATGATACCGCCCCATCGGGTTTTCGGATCACGAAGGGTACCATCTTCATTAAGACCACTGGAAAAGCCTTCCGCTCCGTTCACATCATAGTTGTAGGGTCCTCTTTCAGAAGGATAGTAGGCCATATTGAACACGGTCATAAGGGTCGTCAGAGCCGTAGTACCTGAATTCTGCTTATAGGGGAACAGCTCCGGCTCATACACGGCACGGGCATAGGGACGTGACAAATCCTCCGGAGACAAGTTCTTGGGTGTAGCACCGTTGTTGTTATAGAACAAAGGATCGATGATGTACCATGACATCAAGGCTCTGTTGTATCCATACGCCAGTTTCCTTCTGGAACCGTCGGATGTGCCAACACTTTGGGCCTCCGGGAAAAGGTCGGGCTGGCCTTGCGGAGTGGAGGCCATCACCCAGTTAGACATTGTAGTAAGATCTATCGTGGATTTGGCAGCCTCAAAATCGTCAATATAGGTTGTACCCTGCTTGCCGATAGCCTTGGAGTGGCCTGGCACAAAATGCGCGAACTCACCCTCCAGATTCAGGAAGGATTTGCTGGTCGTGCTATGGAATGTAGCCCTGTCAATCACCTTGGTCAGGAAGGGCAATTCGGTCTTATAGGCAAAGTTCATGCCCCATACCAAGTTGTTGATGGGTTCATCACCATAATTCACCTTGTTGGTGACCGGACGTTCCCGCAGGTTCAGAAGAGTTGCCCCGACAGTAAAGTCTTTGGAGAACATATAGTCGAGATTCACTCCGAACATGGTTTGGTCGGTGGCGAAATCATTATCATCCTCTATGGTAATGGATATTGGGGTTCCGGAGTTGAGAACACCCTGGTTGAGAATTGTCACGGTACCCATGTCGTAGTTGACGGTATAGTCCACATTCTCCGTCAGCGTGATGCCACCCGCCGTAACGCGTACAGAACCTTGCGCCACATTGGATGCTGTGAAGTGGTATTCGGATCCATAGGAAGACCGATAGCTACCCTCGATATAGAATTTGTTCTTATTGGTAATCTGCTGCGCCATGGTTTTGGTCAGCGTGTACAGTGAGTCGAAAGCGTAATAATTCGCCAGTTCAGCCTCATCTTCATCAAAAATGGTGCGCAAATCTTTACCGAAAGGCTCAATGGTGGGGAAGAACACTCTACCGTTGTTGGCATTGATAGTACCGCCCGTGGTCTGGGCTCCATCCAAAAAGTCGAAAATACCATCAGGACTGGGATCCTGTTGCTGGTTCAATCTGTCTAATCCCAACAATTTGATAAGAGCGATACCTTTGTTTTTTCCCTTCGTGAAGAATCCGTTTGCGATACCATCCTCATCACCCGTATAAAGCACATTCAACCTGAACTTCTCCGGTGAAACCTGATAGGCAGACAGGTTATAGACGTTCTTCATCATAAGTTTCCAAAGCGGAGACTTGGTGTTCAGGTTAGAGCTTTTGAGCAATTTCACACGAAGACAATTCGGTGAGGTGACTTCATTAGAAAATTCACCCACCTGGTAGATGGTAGTATCGCCAATTACGGTGTATTGGAAAGCCACAGCCAGCACTTGGTCTGAGGTCAGCGCTGAGTTAAGGGAGATAAAGCCCAGCTTGGAATTAAACGTGTATTCCGAAGGGGAAAGCAATCGGGCGCTTTCGACCTTCTCGTAGTTCGTACCGGCTTTGAGACCCAGTGACTGCAAATTGTTGCTCACCGTGGCGATATTACGAATCATTGAGGTATCTACCAGCATGGTCAAATTGTTGATTCGGTTGTCGGGGAACATACCGCCACTGTACATGGGATTATATGTCAATGCGGCAAACTCCGGATCACCCTCGCCCAGATCAGTAAAAGCCACAACATTGCGGTTGTCTGTAGTGGCTGCGCCCACCGTAGTGCGCCAAACCTCAATTTTGGTAATGACGATAGGTGATCCGACAAGCGGCAAAGTACTCAGGTATTCATTATAGTGGTCACGGAAAAATTGCCCAAGGAAGAAGTGCTTGTTCTCTTCATACTCATCTGCTCTGAAATAGAAGTCGTTCTCCTCAGCACCGCCCGTAATGGTCATGGTTTGCGAAGTACTGTTCTTCTGCGAGGCCACCGCTGTCACCAGCAGGTTTCCGAATTTCAATTGTGTTTTTACACCAAACAAACTCTGACTTCCCGTTATTAGCGTACTGTTCAACGGCAACGTCACATTACCAAACTCAATCAACTGGAGAATATCATCTTCTTTACCTGCATACTTCAACTTGATCTTGTCCATGTTGTTGTCCAAGGTAAGTTCATCTGTGGTATAGTTGAGGTTAAACTCGATTTTGTCGCCGATTTTGGCAATAAGGTTAAGTTGGATATCCTGGTCGAAGTTGAACTGCGGGGTGCGCCGCTGTTTCACCGGTATGGAGGGGTTGTCGTTTTGAATATACTTGAAACCGAACTTCAGTTCCACGTTACCGGACGGCCGGATGTCAATCTTATTACTGCCGAAGATGCTTTCAAAAATTTCGCCACCCACATGCAGTTCCGGAATCAGTCCGCCGCCACGGCGGTTGCCACCGGAATAGCTGCTGCTATGATTATGCCAATACTCATCGATACTTCTTCTCAAGTCATAATCGATGTACTCATTCACATCCATATAGGCACCCGGGCCAAATGGCGTGTTACCCGTCATATACTGGAAGTTGTACGTGTTGGTATTCGGATCGTAATTGATTACGGTACCGATTCCCGGTGGATTGTGGAGGG
This sequence comes from uncultured Bacteroidales bacterium, assembly GCA_905233745.1. Lineage (GTDB taxonomy): Bacteria > Bacteroidota > Bacteroidia > Bacteroidales > WCHB1-69 > F23-D06. The sequence continues at coordinate 6,334 of CAJODA010000029.1, read as the reverse complement.
AAAAAGGACTGGTAAAGGTACGGTTCAGGGGGTTATTGTCGGGTTTCGGCACCAACGGGGGGTCTGTGTCAGGAGGCATGAGATTGGAGGTGGGCCAGCAATACGACTGAACCGGAGTATAACGAAAGTTCACCGCCGCCTGTGTCCTTGTGCCAAAAGCACAAAGCACAAACAGCATAAAAAGACTATATATGATATTGTCTATTCTTGTCGCTTTCAATTGTAATCCAGTACTATAAAAGTTTCAACGATCTCTTAATGAGTTCCTCTACAGATAAATTAATGCCTTCTGACTTAATAATCTTATCCAACACCGACTCTGCACCTGCTTTAGGAAATCCTAAAGCAATTAAAGCAGATAACGCTTCATACTTATTATTATTGTATGTGACAGAAATTTTTGGAGCGGCAGCCCAATCTGTTTTCTTGGTCTTGTCTTTCAATTCGATAATAACGCGCTGGGCCGTTTTTGCTCCGATGCCCTTGACGGACTGTATAGCCTTGACATCCTCCGTTGCAATGGCGTTCAGAACCTCGCCCACGCTCATGGAGGATAATATCAATCGCGCCGTATTCGGGCCAATACCATTCACAGTAAGCAGCAGCTTGAAAAGCTCGCGTTCCTCCTCGTCTACAAAACCGTACAGAATCTGCGCATCCTCCTTCACTATGTAATGGGTGAGCAGCTTCACCTCTTCGCTCTCCTCTTTCAATTTGGAAAATGTGGCCAATGATATATTGATGTAAAATCCTATGCCACCAGCTGTTTCAACCACAACATAGGCTGGATTTTTTTCCACTAATCTACCTTTAATGTAACTGATCATAGGTCGGTTTTTAAGGCTGCAAAAATACAAAAAAAGGGACAAAAGACTATCGAAAAGGTCAACACCATCGTTCATGGTTATCATAAAGGAACAACTATCGCCCATTCCTGAACGGGATGTGGTTCCGGGTGCACCATTCCCGCCAACGTTGGACATAAAAGGGAGTGTTTGTTTCATCGGCAACCACCTCCTTAAAACACAATGTCCGCACCACCTCATCAGGGGGCTGCTGCGGATTGTACTGCAAAACGAGAACGTCAACCGGAAGCGGATGCTGCATTGGGTAAACCTTCTCTTTCCTTTTTAGAAGATAATACGTGTGCCCGTCGAAGTACAGCAGGGGTCCGCGTTTGCAGAGAAACCCGCAATTGTAGCAAAGTGTATCCACCGGCACAAATATGCTGGTGGCGTGCTGCCGGCGCGCGTGATTGGCCACCGCATACCTGTACGCAACGCAAGTGTCACTTTTAATAGAATCGGAAAAAAACAGGCATTGCTGCCCGCAGCAAAAAGAGAGGGCACTGGTTTTGCGCACTGAATAGACCACGTTTTCTCTCTGGTTCGCCAAATCCATTTTCCGTAAAAGAAAAGTGCCGGCAAACAGCGCAAAGCAAATGTATGCCGCCCACCCCACCATCCGCTTCCGCTTACGGATGGCCAAGTACAACAAAACGATGACAGCATATAATACCAAAACTTGCCACCCCGAAAAATCAATATTCCGCGTAACCGACCCCGGCAATGCCTCAATACATTCTATTATCCCGTTCATAATCCGGATTTCCCCCGTCAGCAAAACAGATATCCCATGACTTATAATCGGAACAAAAGAGAATCCCAGCAGCGCCACACCCGTCATCATCACCACGAAAGAGAGGGTGATAACCGACATGTTGGACAACAGAAAATAGTTGGGGAACTGGCCGAAATAGAGCGCTGAAATGGGAAACGTGCCTATTTGCGCCGCCACAGACACTGTGACCAAATCCCAGAAATAGCTTCCTACTCTGGTCCTGCATGTATAGACAGATGAAAACAGAGGCTGAAACAAGACAATACTGGTGACCGCCAAATAGCTCAGTTGGAAACCCAGTTCGAATAAAAGCAGTGGGTTAAACGTCAGGAGAATCCACAGGGAAGCCAACAGGCTGTGGAACACATTGGTGTTGCGTTGGATAAGCTGGCCTACTGTCACAAAGGTGAACATGGTGGCTGAACGCGTCACTGAAGCCGAGAGACCGGTAATGTGCGCATAGAGCCAGATGGCAAGCAGTAACAATATGGCTTTAAGGATCCGGGTGCCTTTGAACAGATCAAAAGGTTTTAGCAGAAAGTTCAGAATCATGAAGATAACGCCGACATGCATACCTGACACACAGAGTATATGGCTGACACCGGCCGCAGCGTAGGCAGCCTTCAGCTCCGGTTCCATGGTGTCATCATCGCCCAGCAGGATAGCCTTCACAATCTCATATTCCCGGCCTGACATACCTGAGGTGGCAAAGATGGCCGACAAACGTCTCTGCGCACGATGCGCCAGGGCCTTCATCGGATTTTGGAGATGGTGTCCCACCGGCAGCCAAAACTCCTCCGACACATAGCCCGTGTAGTATATGCCTTTCCGATGCATATAGCATTGGTTGTCAAAGGCATCCGGATTCTTTGGCGGTTCAAATTCCGACAATTGGGTATGAACCAGCAGCAGGTCACCATACTCAAGAGCCTCGGCAGCAGGGGTGCGCCGAAGATACAACATCACCCGATCATGGACAGGCTCTCCTTTGCCGGTTTGCAATATCTCAGCCACCAGCTTCACACTCTTGGCACGCGGCACTGGAAAGTCGGCCACCCTAACCATCCAATTTTGGTTTTCGGTCATCAGGCGTGACGCTTCAAGGGTAAGATGCGATGAGAATCGGAAATTTACAGCCGAAACACCCGCAAAAAGATAGGCCACCGTCAGCACAATACTCTTCACCCATTGCCATTTATAAGTTTTAAAAAGGGTAAGAAGAGTGGCAAACAGCCCAAAAGCCAGGGACACGAAAAACCAAGTCCGGCACATTCTGTATGGGAACTGGCTATAATAGCCTAGTAATATGCCTGAAATGAAGGGTAACAGGATTTTCAACAGCGGATAATTCGATAGTTTCATGGTATCGTTTTCCGCCGAAGATACAAAAAAACGGCTATTTGTATATGCCGTCTATCAGATGTTTGTATTTTTCCTGGACGATGAAGCGTTTCACTTTCAAAGTAGGAGTAAGAATATTGTTCTTCTGAGTCCACGATTCGGGAACCAGTTCAAACTTCTTAATCTGCTCGGCTGCACCAAACAGGGGGTTGTATTTGGCAATCTCCTCCGCAAAAGCTTTTATCACATCACCATTGGCAATCATCTCTTCATTACTTTCGCAGTTGATGTTGCACTCGCGGCACCAGGATTTCAGATGTTCAAAGTCGGGCGAGATAATGGCAGCGGCAAACTTCTGGTTTTCCCCTACCACAACCATATTTTCAATGAACGGTGACTCGCAGAATTTCTCTTCAATGATTTGCGGGTTCACATACTTGCCGAATGAAGTCTTGAACAGGCTCTTGATACGGCCCGTGATAACCACTTGTCCAAATTGGGTGAATTTGCCCGTGTCACCGGTATGGTACCAGCCCTCATCGTCAATAACCTCGGCGGTGAGATCCGGAGCCTTGTAGTAGCCCATCATCACATTATGTCCACGGCAAAGAATTTCACCACTGTCGGCAATGCGCACCTCAACGCCCGGCAACGGGAATCCGACGGTGCCCACCTCACGTCCGTTACGCGCACGGCAGCTCACTGCAATCACCGGAGAGGTCTCCGTAGCGCCGTAGCCCTCAAACACCGGCATTCCGATGGCAGAGAAAAATGAAGCCAGCTTCGGCTGGATACTCGCGGCACCCGACACCACAATGTCGAAGTTACCGCCCACATTTTTCCGTATTTTTCTGTAAATCAACTTGTCTGCAAACCAATGGCGGAAGTTGTACCATGCTGTTCTGTCCTCATCCTGCAGCTTGTACTCCTGTGCCAAATCCATAGCCCAGATGAAAATCTTGCGCGGCAGGGGCTTCATGGTCTTCTGGGCACTCATAATCTTGTCGAACATCTTCTCCAGCACGCGCGGCACAGCCGACATCATGGTTGGACGCACCTCCTTGATATTCTCACCGATGGTGGCCAGACTCTGCACATAATACACCGTCATCCCCAAATACTGGTACAAGAACACCAGCATACGCTCGTAAGCATGACACAACGGAAGGAAGCTCAACGCTTTGTCGGACCACAAAGCAGGGGTCGGACGCAAATTCATCAGCTGACTTACAATATTGTAATGTGACAACATAACGCCCTTGGGCAGACCTGTCGTGCCAGATGTGTACATGATTGTGCTGCAGTCTTCGGGTTGGACATTGTCACGACGGCGGTTCAACTCCTCAGGATTGGGATTTTCTTTACCTAATTGCACCAACTGGTCAAAATAGGGAAAACGCTTACGGTCCTTGAAGGTATAAACCATCTTGAGGTTCGGGGTTTCAGACAAGATGTTGCTGAATTTGGTCATCACCTCATGGCCTTCAATCACGGCCAACTTCATTTCCGAATGGTTGATGATGTATTTGTAGTCGTCTTCGCTGATGGTCGGGTATACCGGAACCGTGATGGCACCGATTTGCATGATAGCCATGTCAAGCATGTTCCATTCCGGACGGTTGCCCGAGATGATGCCCACCTTGTCACCCGGTTCGATACCGAGTTTGATGAACGCATAACTCAGGTTATCCGTAATGTCCTTGTACTCCTGCGGGGAATAGGAGACCCAACCTTTAGTCTTTTTGTGCGCGAGCGCAATTTTCTGCTCAGGAAACGTTTCGGAATAATACGTCAGAATGTCAAACAGTCTGGTGATGTCACGCGTATTGCGTGCAAAAGGTTTCTGTTTTTTGCTCATTTTAAATAGTACTAATGGTTTTAAAAAAATCGGGCAAAAAAACAACTTTCAGGTTTTATTAACAAAAAAATGTGGCTGATAGTGACGAAAAGGGGTGAAACGGCAAAATATGGGGTGAAAATCTTTATTTTGAGGTGAAAAATTATTTTGTTATCTTTGCACCCCGATTTTACAGGTGAATTATGATGAAGAGGATACCCGAATATCTTGCGAAAAAAAACACCAACATCAACCTGCTGGTGTTCGTCTTCATTTTTTCCCTGGTTTTCGTCAATGTCTATACTCCGTTTGAATTCTCCACTTGGTTCAACACGAAAAGCGACACATTTAATTTCCTCTACTCCACTTGCACCATTTTGGGAGGAATGGTTGTTCTCATCTTCAGCCGTATCATCATGTATTACGTTAACAAGAAGGAATTGATGTCCATGTTATCGTATATGCTATGGCTGGCCGCCGAGATTCTGGTTATTGTCATGCTCTACACGCTTGTCTCCAAGGTTCTCCTGCATGACCAGCGCGATGCATCCGTTATTTTCCAACGGACATTGATGTTTGTTCCGGCCATACTGATGATTCCATATCTGGTTTCATATCTCTATTTGGGATTGCGGTCAAAAGATGCGGCCATCAACAAGCTTATAGAAGAGGGTCAACAAGCCACGCAAGCGATGCAACATAACGGGGATGACCCGATTATTTTCAATGACGAGAACGGGAAACCTCGTCTCACCATCAAAAGCGGTGGCATCCTGTATGTGGGTGCCAACGACAATTACGTCAACATCTACTATCTTGACAACGACAAGGTGGGCTACAGCATTATCCGGAACAATTTGAAATCCTTGGAACAACAACTGGCAGCGCATGGGATTGTACGCTGCCATCGTTCGTATATGGTTAATTTACATCGAGTTAAGCTCATCAGTCGCGAGAAAGACGGCATGTACATCACTTTTGACAGCAATGCTGTGAGCAAGATACCGCTATCCAAATCCTATTCGGAAGAGGTGATGCGCCAGTTCTCGGAGATGTAAATAATATGGGAGCAGGATTTCTCCCGCTCCTGTATCATCAAAATTTTCAGATTATATTGTTATCAGTCTTTCACCACCTTTGTGGTCCGCACGGTGCCGTCGGTCAGGGTGACGCGCAGAACGTACAGGCCGGTGGGGATGTCGGAGGTGGTGACCGTGGTTGTCGGGGATGGTAGGGACGCAAAATTTTGCGTCTCTACGGCATCCGTCCCGGCCACAAACCCCGTTTCCACCGCCAGATAACGGCTGGCCAGGTCCGGGGTCGCATCCAGCCAGGCGTGGACCGCCTGCACGTCCTCCAGACTGTCGGACATCAGGGCGCGCACCGCCGCGTGCGACTGGGCGAACATCTCACCGGCAACGGCGCTCATCTGTTGCCGAGACGCAAGATTTTGCGTCTCTACGGTGTCCGCCATAACCTCGTACTGCTGTTTCAGCGACAAAAATGTGGGCGTGGGTGATTTCGGACCGCCGCCCG
>CAJODA010000028.1 GCA_905233745.1 uncultured Bacteroidales bacterium | reverse complement strand
TGCCGCAGAAGGTGACGTTGTCGTACTCCAAGAACGGCAGGAAGTTCAGCAAGCCTGAGGAGGTTGCGCTGCCCTTTGACCCGACGTTGAAGGAGAATGATAAGCCGCGGGTCTGCATCCTGCGCCACAAGATTCCGGGCAAGGAGGCCAGATACATCCGCATCGTGGCCGAGCCGGTGGAGCAGTTGCCTGAATGGCACGCGGCACCCGGCGAGAAGACGTGGATCATGACCGATGAGGTGAAGGTGCGATGATAATACTTTTTTTGTATTTTTGCGCCTCTAAATCAAATTCATAACATGGCAAAACTTGCAGTCGTCATTTTAAATTGGAATGGGAAACGTTATCTTGAACAGTTTCTGCCTACCTTGTTGCAATATTTGCCAGACTATGCCGAGATTGTGGTGGCGGACAATGCCTCTACCGATGATTCTGTCTCTTTCCTGAAAGCCACTTATCCTAGTATCAAGGTGTTGGAGCACGAACGGAACGAAGGTTTCGCGAAGGGTTACAATATGGCTTTGGAGAAGCTGGATGCACCGTATTTTTGCCTGCTCAATTCTGATATTGAGGTTACCGAGCACTGGATAGAGCCTATTATTGAGATGATGGATGCCAACCCTACCATCGCTGCCGTTCAGCCCAAGATGCTCTCCTATAATCGTCGTGACGAATTTGAGTATGCCGGAGCATCGGGTGGGTTCATTGACAAGTTTGGCTACCCGTTCTGTCGTGGACGTGTGTTTAACAACTTGGAAAAAGATCATGGACAATACGATACCGTAACTGACATTTTCTGGGCGTCTGGAGCCGCCATGTTTGTACGTGGAGACGTTTTTAGGACCATGGGTGGTCTTGATGCTGATTTTTTCGCCCACATGGAGGAAATTGACTTTTGCTGGCGCATCAAGAATACAGGCTATAAAATCAAGGTGAATCCGGCTTCGGTCGTTTATCATATCGGTGGTGGCACATTGCCTAAAAACAATCCCTATAAAACCTATCTCAACTTCAGGAATAACCTGTTTCTACTGCTTAAGAATCTTCCCGAAGAACGTATTACAAAAACGTTGATAGCAAAGTTTTTCCTGGATCAGATTGCTGCCTGGTTTTTCCTTCTCCAAGGCCATTTTCGTGATTTTATTGCCGTTTACAAGGCCATGGTGGAATTTTACAAACATTATGGAGAGTGTAAGGAGAAGCGAAATACTCTTCCCAAACTGGCTTTTACCGATACATATCCGAAATCTGTGGTTTTTCTACACTATTTCAAGCGTAAAAAGTTTTTCAACGGAGAAAAATTTTCATAATATTATTCAATATGGAACTTTTCAGCCAGATATATGACTATATCCTGATTGTCATGACCGTTCTCGGTGTGGTTGTCTTCATCATACTTCAGTTTATCACACCCGCTTACGGCATGACCTTCAACAACCGCTGGGGTATGTCTGTCCGCAGCAATATCGGATGGTTTATCATGGAAGCCCCCGTGTTCTTCACCATGCTTCTTCTGTATTACCTTTCCACTATTCTGAATATAAAGCCGTTTAATATTGTCACTTTTGTGATCTTTTTCTTCTTTGAGTTCCATTATTTTCAGAGGTCATTCATTTTCCCGCTTTTGATGCGAGGGCAGAGTAAGATGCCCTTGTCCATTATCATTACAGGCTTTATATTCAATACGTTGAACGCTATAATGCAAGGCGGATGGCTTTTCTTCTTCTGTCCTGAAAATGCTTATCCCATATCTTGGTTCTGGTCGTGGCAGTTTATTGTCGGAACCTCCATCTTTATCTTCGGAATGGTTATGAATCTGCATTCGGACCGTGTTATTCGGGAATTGCGTGCTGATGTGACCGACAACAACTACTATCTGCCCAAGAGCTGGGCATTCAAAAAGATCAGTTCCGCAAATTATACCGGAGAAATTCTCGAGTGGGCGGGTTTTGCCCTTCTTTCGTGGTCGGTGGCTGGTGTTGTGTTCCTTCTTTGGACCTGTGCTAACATCATCCCCCGCTCCAAGGCAGTCTATGAACGCTATACACAGTTCTTCGGTAAAGAGTTTACGGACCTGAAACGATATAAGATATTCCCTTATATATATTAGAGATTATGAAAAGAATTCTCTTCATTTTAGTTTGCACGCTGCCATTGCTGGTCTGTTGCGACCTGTATAACAACCCTGTACCTAATGTCAAGATTGACTTTTACATCTATCCCAATGATGTGCAGTATTACCGGTTGAACACGTATGGAGGCTATGAATACTTCACTGGCGGCGTGAACGGTATCATCGTGTATCGTTTGGACGAATGGACTTTCAATGCATTTGACCGCGCCTGCCCTCATGATTGGCAGAATAAAGACTCCTGGCTTTATGTGGCACCTGACGGATTGCGTCTGATAGATTCACTTTGTGGCTCCACCTATAATATTTTGGACGGTAATCCCCTGGGCGGTCCCACACAATTCCCGTGCCGTCGCTATAATACCCGATTTGACGGGGTGAGGCTTAGGGTTTATAGTTGAGACTGAAGACTGCACCTTTCACCTTGTACCTTTTACCGTGTACCTTTTACCGTGTACCTTTCACCTTTTTTTGACGACCAGTATGGCATTTGACACCCCGCGTTCGCCTGTGTGGTCGAAGCGGCCATTGTCGATGGGGTAGTTGACAATGCCTCCGTACGGTTTTCCTTTGATGTACAGGGTGGTGGAGCCGCCACCGTCCATGTTGAGAGCATCTTTGCAACCGAGCCAGCGCAGGGTGTTGGCCAGCTCATTCAGTGACATGCCTTCCGACTCTTTGGTGCGCCCATCCACAATGAACAGCAGGGTAGTGCCGTCGGGGCGAATGCCGATTGCGGTGCGCGGGTGTCGCTTGGTGACGAAGGTGCGGTCGGTGCGCAAGGTTTGTGTTTCGCCCCGGAGGATCAGTAAGGGGCCGGCGGTCATCACGTTGCTGTCGGGCAGCGAGCGTTCCCACGTGCGCGCGCTGTCCGTGCGCAGGATGTGTGGCGCGCCCTCGCGCAAAACCAGCGTGCCATATTGATAATACTTCCTGTTGACGGTGTCCGTGCCCGGTGTGTTCTCGCCCAGCTCTGTGCCATCAATCCGAAGATAGCATACGGGATGGTGTTTGTCCATGTCGAAGAAAGAACCGTTGATGGCCGCCACTGCGTCATGTCGTTGGGCTATGACGGAAGTGGGGGTGCGCTCGGGCTCGTAGGCAAATGCCAGCCGTTTGTCCGATTGCGCCGGAATCTCCAATATCGCTATGAATTGGTTGCTCTGGAAATACTCGTGATGGGAGAAGCGGACAGTTTTCAGCACCATGCCGTCCAGCGAGTCCACCTGCCATGGGGCATTTGCCAGCATGACAGAGTCGCGTTGCGCCCACGCGCACGAGGAACATAGAAGAATTAAGGCGGTTAAAAGTCGGAGTTTGTTCATTTGGGGAGTTGTGGGATGTGTCGGTCAAACGTGATTATCGGATCACTTTCGTGAATACTGGCGCAACACCATTGGCAACGGTCAAGGTCAGTTCCAGGTTTTTCATAGAGGTGATATTAGAGGATGATTAAAATTCAGAATGAAAAATTCGCTCGGTTATTGATGTTGCAAAAGTACATAAAATGGAATTATCCGGACATGCCTTACAGCTTCACCGTGATCAGCACCACGGCGATGATGGCGATGGCGAGCCCTAAATAGTTCTTCTTGGTCAGCTTCTCCTTGAAGAGCAACCAACCGATCAGAGCGGTGATGCAAACCACCCCGATGTTGTAGATGGGAAACAATATCACGTTGCTGAAATAACGCATAGCATGAAAGATACAGAAAGTGGAGAAGAAGTTGATGACTCCTAACGAAACACCGCCGAGAATGCTTTTGCTCTGCCATTTTGATTTGCCTCGCAGGAGGTCGTGGGCGACCAATAAGATGCTGAACAGCATGGCAATCAGATAGATAAAGGCAATCATGAAGCCCATGTCATCCCCGGTGTCGCGCTGCTCGTTGAGCTTCATCAAGATGTCGCCGGTGCCGGTGCCGAAGAATATCAATACGGGCAGCACCCAGTTGGTCTTCCGTCGCTCGGCGGGTGACTTGATGCCGCTGTCTACCACCAATACCAACGCCACCAAGGCCAGCACAATGCCTATGCTGACCTTCACATTCAACTTTTCGTGAAAGATGAGCACCCCCGCCATGGTGGGCAACACCACCGACAATTTGCTGGATAGCGAGGTGATGGTGATTCCCGATGTCTGGGTGGAGGTGGTCATTAGCAAATACGTGAAAATAAACCAGAAACCTGTCAGTATTGCCAGCCCAAACCACGACTCCCCGACCAATTCAGGTACGGTGTCGAAGTGACGGCAAATCAGGAAACCTGTCGCCGTAGCGAAAACATAATTCCACATCAACGCCTGGTGGTTATCTAAGTCAAAGCGCTCGAAAAAGCGCATGGTGACAAAGATTCCGGACGAAAAGGCGATGGCAAGAATCAGGAAGATCATTACGCCTAATATCTGTACGAGTCGGTCTTGAACGGACCCTCCACCTTGACGCCGATGTAGTCGGCCTGCTTCTGGGTCAGCGTGGTCAGCTTGACGCCGATCTTGCTCAAGTGGAGGCGCGCAACCTCTTCATCCAAGCGCTTCGGAAGGTTATATACGCCCACTTTGTAGTCGTTCTGCCAGAGGTCAAGCTGGGCCATCGTCTGGTTGGTGAAGGAGTTGCTCATCACAAAGGAGGGGTGTCCGGTGGCACAACCCAAGTTCACCAAACGGCCTTCTGCCAGGATGAAGATGGAGTGCCCGTCGGGGAAGATGTACTCGTCAACCTGTGGCTTGATATTGCGTTTTTTAATAGTCGGCTGGGCCTCGAATGCACCTACTTGAATCTCGTTGTCGAAGTGGCCGATGTTGCACACGATGGCCTGGTCCTTCATCTTGTTGAGGTGATCCACGGTGATGACATCGCAGTTTCCGGTGCAGGTGACGTAGATGTTGCCCTCTTCAAGGGCGTCTTCCACAGTCTTCACTTCGAAACCCTCCATGGCAGCCTGCAGTGCGCAGATGGGATCCACTTCCGTAACGATGACGCGTGCGCCGTAGGACTTCATGGACTGGGCGCAGCCTTTACCCACATCGCCGTAGCCGCACACAACAACCACCTTGCCAGCCACCATCACGTCGGTGGCGCGCTTGATGCCGTCGGCCAAAGATTCACGGCAGCCGTACTTGTTGTCGAATTTGGACTTCGTGACAGAGTCGTTCACGTTGATGGCAGGGAAGAGCAACTCGCCGCGCTCCATCATCTGATAGAGGCGGTGTACGCCCGTGGTGGTCTCCTCCGACACACCCTTGATTTCTTTCACCATATTGTGCCATTTGTGGGGATCTTCCTTCAAGATAGCCTTCAAAGTCTGGAAAATGACGGCCTCTTCGTGGGAAGATGGCTCTTTGTCCAAAACGGTGGGGTCTTCTTCCGCTTTGTAGCCCAAATGGATGAGCAGGGTGGCGTCGCCGCCGTCATCCACGATGAGTTGCGGGCCTTTGCCTCCGGGGAAAGAGAGTGCCTGGTTGGTGCACCACCAGTAGTCCTCCAGCGATTCGCCCTTCCAGGCGAACACGTTCACGCCCGTGGCGGCGATGGCCGCAGCGGCGTGGTCCTGAGTGGAGAAGATATTGCAGCTGCACCAGCGCACTTCCGCGCCAAGATGCACCAGCGTCTCAATCAGCACGGCGGTTTGGACGGTCATGTGCAATGAGCCCATGATGCGCACACCGTTGAGCGGTTTGGTATCCCCATATTTTTCACGGAGTGCCAATAATCCCGGCATCTCCTTTTGGGATACTTCTATGTCCTTGCGGCCCCATTCGGCCAACGCCATGTCCGCGATTTTGTATTGAATGTTGTAATCGGTCATATCTTATAGTTTTGTTGGGGCGAATGATTATTCGCCCTTACGTTTGTTTTGTTGGGGCGAATTGTCATTCGCCCTTACGATTATTTCTGCATTGTGGTCGGGTGCATGTCGGCACGCGTGTAGATTTCGGGTTTGAAGTACTTCTTCATGAATTCCACCATCTCTTTCTTGGTGACGGAATTGACGATGTTGTCGTATTCGGAGGGAGTGATGATGGCTTCGTCTTGGTTAACCTTGCCGCTGATATAGCTCAGCCAGAAACGGTTGGTTTGGATGTTCTTGGCACGAGTGCTCAGCATCTGCTTCTTGACGAGGTCCATCGTCTTTTTGTCCGGACCCTTGACTTTGAAGTCGTTCAGAATCTTCAGGCTGGCATCAGCCAATTTGTCGGTCTTGGAGGGGTCGCAACCCAGGAGAATCATCAGGGTCATCTCCGGGCGAGGCAGTTTGCTGGCACCCATCTGCACCATCGGGGAATAGACATCACCCATCTTCTCGCGCACAATCTTGACAAACTGGATGTCCAAGGCTTCGCCAATCATGTCGGCGATGATAGAGTTGCGATAACTCCAGTCAATAGGGTTGCAGATGTACATGCCCATCCAGCCCTGCTCTTCCGTGCCGGCATAAACGGTCTGCGTGGTGGTTTTGTCGGGACGCGGTTTCAACACGTTGATATCATAGTTCTCTTTCTTGTTGGGGTCGGTCTTCAAGGAACCGAGATAGAGTTCCACAAATTCTTTCATCTCTTTTTCATCGTAGTTGCCCACGAAGAAGAAGTTGAAGTCGGCGGGATTAGCGAAACGCTCCTTGTAAATCTGAACGGCACGGTTGAAATCGACTTGTGCGAAATACTCATCATCGTAAGAGAACGCTTGCTTCATGTACGGGTCGTAGTTCATGGCGGCCTCCAGGAATTTGCCGATGAACTTGTACATCGGTTGGGCGGTAATCATTTTGATTTGTTCCCTTGTCTCGTCCATTACCAACTGGAAGGCGTTTTCGTCGATTCGAGGATTGGTGAAGAATGCGTTGAGGTATTGGAAGAAGAATTCCAGATCCTTCGGGGTGGAGGAGCCGCTGAAACCTTCGGTCAGCAGGCTGATACTGGGAGAAACGCCAACGTTTTTGCCCTTCATTTTCTTCATCAAAGAGTTGTAGTCCAAACTGGCGATACCACCGCGGTCAATGATTTCAGCGGCGAAGTCGGCGGAAGCGAGGTCTTCCACAGGATAGAGCGTTTTGCCACCCTTGCTGCTGGCGCTGAACAGGATTTCATCGTTCTTATATTCGGTTTTCTTCAAATAAACGGTAATGCCGTTGGAAAGTGTCCACTTTTCGGCACCCACAGTCTCGATTTTCTCGGTGGAGACAATCTTGCCGGGTTTCAAAGTCTCTTTTTCCACAATTTCCTGATCCTTGTATGTGTCCACGTAAGGTTCCACATTGGCCAGGGATTTGTCATTCAGGATGGCAACGATTTCGTCTTTGGATGGCACTGTCACGCCTTCTTTTTCAGGAGCGGTAACAATAGCCACTGTGTTTTCCTCGGTTATCCAGTTTTTAGCCAGTGCATTGACTTCTTCCAGCGAAATACCTTCAATCAGCTTCTTGGCATAAGTGTTCTCGCGTTTGGCGCCCGGGATAGGATCCTGACGAAGGAAGTTGTTGACGTATTGGGAAGCGAACTTGGCGGATTCGGTCTTGTCAACCTCCTTGGCGGCGCGGTCGTAATTCTCCAATAATTCCTCTTTGGCACGGTCGAGCTCCGTTTGCAGGAAACCGTATTTCAGTACGCGATTGTCTTCTTGAATAAGCACGCTCAGCGCTTCGGGGATGCGGTTCTCTTTAGCTATGGCGGAAGCGGCGTAGGCGTCGGTGTTGCCGATAAAATCGCCATAGCCTGCACTGGCCTGAAGGAACGGGCACTTCGGATTCTGTGTCATTTCTTCAAAACGGGCATCGTACATGGTATTGTAGAGGTCAATGCAGAGTTGCTGGCGGAAGTCGCCGATGGTCTTCATCGGGACGTGTTTGTGCTTGCGGATGAGCATTATCTGGTTTCCAGTGGCCTCTTTGTCGGTGCAGACAGCAACAAGCGGCTCCTTGTTCACGCCAATACCGTAAATCTCTTTCTTGCGGGGATTCTGCTTGGCGGGAATGTTGCCGAACATGGTCTTGATTTTTGCCTCCACTTCGGCGGCATTGATGTCACCCACCACGATGATGGCCTGCAAATCGGGACGGTACCAATCGTGATAGAAGTCTTTGATTACCTGATAGTCAAAAGTTTGCAGAATGTCGAGTTTGCCGATTGGCATGCGGTCGGCGTAGCGGGAATCCTTCATCAGGACAGGCCAGTACTCTTTGCGCATACGGTCGTCGGCACCAAGACCAAGGCGGTATTCCTCGATGATGACACCACGCTCTTCATCAATCTCTTTGTGGTCGTAGAGCAGTCCGGCAGCCCAACCTCTCAGAATCTTGAGGCCGAGGTCAATGTTACCAGGGTCATCTGTCGGCATGGGAATCATATAGACAGTCTCGTCGAAGCTGGTGTAGGCGTTGAGGTCGGCACCAAACACCACACCCTTGCTGCGCAGATGGTCCACAACGGAGTTGCTGGGGAATCCTTCAATACCGTTGAAAGCCATGTGCTCGGTGAAGTGGGCCAAACCCTGTTGCTCATCGTTCTCCTGATTGGAGCCGGCATTTACCGCAAGACGGAACTCCACGCGGTCTTTCGGATAGCTGTTCTCGCGGATGTAATAGGTGAGTCCGTTGTCCAGCTTGCCGATTTTCACTTTGGGATCCGGGGCGATGGATTTTTCAAGGTCAAGGTCTTTCTGTGCGAAGATGGGCATCGCACAAAAGACGATCATGATAATGGTAAATAACTTTTTCATAAGATTTTATTTTTTGATGTTAAGATTTTCACTGTTGGATTTCTTGGAGAATTTCAATTTTCTGGACAAGATGAGAATAACGCCCATGATAGCTATAAGAGCCAGCGGTATCACAATGTTGAGCGTGGCTAACAGCGTTTTACGGCCTCTGATTTTCTCCTGGTTCAGGGAACCGATTCGGAAGTTCTTGGTTCGGAGTTGTAACAAATCATCATCAGCACAAAGATAATTGACACAGTTAACGATAAATTGGGTGTTATCGTACATCTTGCGTGTATAAATATCGTAACCTGCAGGATAGGGTTGGTTGCGCTTCTTGTCAAAGGGGTTGCGGATGATGTCGCCGTCGGAAACGAAAATCTGTCGGGTGTACTCGCTCTTCGGGCGGAAGTCAAGTTCCTTCAAAGTGTCAAATTCCACAGGCAGAATGCCTTTGAAGGCAGACTCGAATTCGCCTTCTACAAGCACTGCAACAGGCAGGTTCCGGAATGCGAATTCCTGAGGGTTCGGTTTTGCCAATGCCACTTTCAATGTGACAATAGAGGGGGTGGGTACCAGTTTTGATCTCTCAGAGCTGCACATGAGCACCGTTTTCTTGAGGTCGGCGTTTTTGCCCACCAAGTCGATGCTGCCGGCGAACTCGGATTTCACCTCCTTCAGGTTGCGCACGATGGGATGGTCGCCGAAGTTCACAAGGTTAAGTGTGTAGGGGAAAGCCATGAACTTGTACTGAGGCTGGTCCCCGATGATTCCCACTTGCTGTGGTATGGGCAGGCAGCTAAGGTCTTGTATGAGGTTGGAGTTGATGCGCACGCCGTAGGTGAACAGCAAATCGTTGATGTAGAGCGATCTTGGTGTGGCGAAAAACTCCGGCGTGCTCTGAAGGCTGTCGAGGGAGGCTGTGGTGTTGTCAATGAGCCACAGCACCTTGCCGCCACGCATGATGAACTGGTCGATGATGTACTTGTCGTACTCCTTGAACGGTTGTGTGGGTTGGGCGATGATGAGCACATCGTATTTGTTTTTGCCCAAATTCAAGGTTTGCGAAGCAGAGTCAGCAACGCTGATTTCACGAAGACAATTGATTTTTCCGTCTAACGAGAAGCGGCTCACGTTGTAGAAGCGCTGCAACTGCAAGCCGGCCCAACAGGTGTTCCAGAAGTCCAGCTCACCGTGGCCGTCGATAAAGGCCACATTGGGTTTGCTGGTCTTGAGCAGTCGCCGGATGGGAGCCACCAAATTGTATTCGAGCTCTTCAATGGAGTATTGCATCCAGTTGGCTCCGGAGGGGTCCGACACCAGCAACTTGGTCGGATATTCGTGGTCGCGATAGGAGACGATAGCCCCCGGAATCACCATGTGCGTGGAGTATCCGCTTCCGTCCTCCCGACTGATGGGAATAGGATCCAGGCCTTTTTTTACAAATTCACCCAGGATGGAGTTTGCCTCTTCCGGAGATTTGCCCTCCAGCGGATCGATGAATTCGAAATAGACATTTTTCGAGTAACTGCGGAAATCCTGCAGTACCTGCTCCACCTGTTTGGCGAAAAGCTGGTAGTCGGCAGGCTGGTCCTTGCCCTTGAGATACACACGGATGTATACGCGGTCCTCCAAATTGTTCAGCATCTCAATGGTGCCTTTGGAGAGGGAGTGCCGCTTGTCTTTGGTCAGGTCTATTCTGAAAAACAGGAACGATGAGATGATGTTCACCACGATGACGGCAATCAATGCGATGAACAGTCCGAGAATCATGTTCTTTTTGAACTGTCTGCCGCCTTCGGTTTGTCCTTTATTGAGTTTTTTCGTTACTTTTTCCATACGTCATTCTTTAAAAGGTTACCATTTGCGGCTGAGCAGGACAATTCGGGTCCCGAACAGGAATATGAAAATCACACTGCAGAAATAAATGATGTCGCGAGAATCCACCACACCTTTGCTGATGGAAGCGTAGTGGTGCTCAATACCCAAAGTTTTGATGTAGTATCCAAATGAGCCCAGCGCCTCAAAAGAGTAGATGAAGGCAAATCCGAAATAGAGGATGAAGCAAAGTGCGGCTGCAATGATGAAGGCGATGATCTGGTTGTTGGTTATGCTTGATGATAACAGGCCGATGGAAATGAATGTGGCTCCGAGAAATAACAGTCCGAGGTAAGATCCCCATGTGCTGCCCATGTCAATGTTTCCTACCGGGTTGCCCAGAAAATAGACCGTGATGACATAGATGAGTGTGGGAATCAAGGCGATGACAAGAAGGGTGAGACAGGAGAGGAATTTAGCCCAGATGATCTGCATGTCGGTCAAGGGCTTGGTGAGCAGTAAATCCATAGTGCCGGTACGTTTCTCTTCCGCAAAGGAGCGCATGGTGATCGCCGGTACCAGAAACAGGAAAAGGAACTGCGAGAGGTTGAACAAACCCTGAATGTCGGAGAGTCCTGCCTCCAGAATGTTGTCCACATTAGGGAACACCCATAGGAACAATCCGGAGATAACCAAGAACACGCCTATGAAAATATAGCCGATGATGGAGCTGAGAAAAGCCTTTAATTCCTTGATATACAAACTGGTCATTTTATATGTAAATTAGCGCGCAAAGATATAAAAAAACGATTAGCGATTAACGATTAACGATTAGAGATTGTCGATAATCGCTAATCACTCATCAGTCCGTCGCGTCGCAGCAGGGCGTCGATTTCCGGTTCACGGCCGCGAAAGTTCTTGAACATCTCCATGGCCGGCACGGATCCGCCCTTTGAGAGGATGCATTGCAGGTAGCGTGCCGCGGTGTTTTTGTTCATCACACCCTCTTCTTGGAACATGGAGAAAGCGTCGGCTTCCAGCATCTCCGCCCATTTGTAGCCATAGTATCCTGCCGCATAACCGCCTGCAAAGATATGACCAAAAGAGGGGCTCATGCACGCCTCCGGCACCACGGGCAGCACATCCAGCGGATCGAAAACCTCGCGCTCCTTGGCGTGGATGTCCTGAATCTCCACTGACGGTGTGGTATGGTACATCATGTCCAGATAGCCGAATGAGAGTTGGCGCACGCAGGCATACCCGGCCATGAACTGCCGCATCTTTTTCAGTTGTTCCACATATTTCTCAGGAATCATTTCGCCTGTTTGATAGTGGCGGGCGAAAGTTTGCAGGAACTCCGGCTCCGTGGCCCAGTTCTCATTCAGTTGCGAAGGCAACTCCACAAAATCACGGGGCGAGTTGGTGCCCGAGATGGTTTGGTAGGGCACTTCCGACAGCATGCCGTTCAAGGCATGGCCGAATTCGTGCAGGAATGTGGTGACCTCGCCAAATGACAGCAGAGAGGGGTGCTCTGTCGTGGAAGGGGTGAAGTTCATCACCAAACTGACTAACGGGCGGACGTCTTGTCCGTGGCCATCCACATATTGCTCACGGAAAGAGGTCATCCACGCGCCGCTGCGCTTTGTGGAACGAGGGTGGAAATCCAGATAGAGCACCGCCATGAATTGCTCGTGGCGGTAAACCTCATATACTTGGACATCCGGATGATATACAGCAATGTGGCTGGCGGTTTTGAAGCGCAGGTCATAGAGATGCTCTGCCAGCTTGAAAACCCCGTCAATCACGTTCTCGAGTTTGAAATAGGGCTTCAAATCCTCTGTGCTAAGCTGGAAGAGAGCCTGTTGTTGTTTCTCAGTATAATATTGGAGGTCCCATCGTTGCAGCTCTCCCTCAAAACCCTGGGTGTGCGCGTATGTTGTCAGAGATTCCAACTCGCGATGAGCGACGGGAAGAGAGGCTTCCCGAAGCCGGTCGAGCAGGTGATACACGTGGTCGCAGTCGGCGGCCATGCGGTCGTGCAGTGCATATTGCGCATAGTTGTCATAACCCAGCAATTGAGCCAGTTTCTCCCGACATGCCAGAATCTGCCGGATGTTTTCGCAGTTGTCGAATTCGCCGCCATAAGCCTTGTTGCAGGAGTGCATGAACATCCCCTTGCGCAATTCGCGGTTGTCGGCGTATTTAAGTATGGCGCCAACTGCGGGCGCTGACAGGTCAAAAACATACCCCTTTTCGCCTTTCTCTTCTGCCCGTTGTGCGGCGATAGCCAGTTCGTTTTCCGGCAACCCTTTTAATTCCTCTTTGTCGGTAATGTGCATCTGCCAGCTGTTGGTGGCTGCCAGGGCGTTGTTCCCGAATGTCAGTGTAAGATTGGAAAGCTCGATGGAAATCTCGTTGAATTGCGACTTCTGCTCCGCGGGCAGATTGGCCCCGTTGTCCAAGAATGCATTGTAAGTCCGCTCCAGCAGCATTTTGTCGGCGCCTTGCAAGTGCTCGGACTCATGCTCATAAACCTGTTTCACACGGTTGAAGAGCACGGGGTCTAGATAGACACCGTTGGCGTATTGGGTCACCATGGGTTGCACTTTGTTTGCAATTTCCTGCATGATGGGCGTGGAGTCGCACTCGATGAGATTGAAGAAGACGCCGGCCACGCGGTTGAGGACAAGTCCGGCACGGTCGAGGGCCGCTACTGTGTTCTGGAACGTTGGCGCCTCAGGGTTGTCCTTGATGTTCTCAATGTCCGCCTTTGCCTGTTCGATGCCGAACTCAAAAGCCGGCACGTAGTGCTCCGGTTTGACCTTGTCAAAGGGTGGAGTCTGGTGCGGCGTGTCCCAGTTGAGCACAAAGGGGTTCTCGTTGCGGACGATGGAGGCTGCCGCCGTTGCGGCAATGCCTTCACCATTGCCCGTAAACCCCATCTTCTCGTTGGTTTTCGCTTTGATAGAGACACAGTCGGCATCCACACGCAATATGGGGGCGAGTGTGGCCACCATGGCAGCGATGTGGGGGCGCATCTTGGGCTGTTCCAGTATTAGCGTGCAGTCCACGTTGTTCACCAGCCATCCCTTCAGGTGGACCATGCGGACCACCTTTGCCAGCAGCTCCTTGCTGTCCGCGTTCTTGAAGGTGTTGTCATTGTCGGGAAAATGTGTGCCTATGTCTTGCAGGGCGGCGGCTCCGAGCAGGGCGTCACAGAGGGCGTGTATCAGCACGTCACCGTCGGAATGGGCGGCAAGACCTTTCTCAAAAGGAACACAAATGCCCCCGAGAACCAGAGGTCTGTCGGGGGCAAATCGGTGTGAATCGTATCCGAAACCAATACGAAAACTCATATTCTAACGTAATTTACCTTGGTTTTTAATTTCTTCTTTATTGAATGATGCAAAATCAAAGGAGAGCGTGAAACGCAAAGTGTTGGCCAGCGGATTGGTCTGTCCGTTTGTGGAGAACAGATAGGAGACGTCAATGTTGAAGATGTTGTACTTGAGTCCGACACCTAAAGACATGAACTGACGGTTGCCCTTGTATTTGTTCTCAAAGAAATAGCCGGCACGAAAGAAGAAGAGGTTGCGGTAGCTGTATTCAGCACCGACAGCCCAGGCGATCTCGGCCATCTCCTCCAAAAATGGGCTTACGCCCTTGCCATATCCCACACCGGGAGCATCGTAGAATGACTGGATGATGCCTTGCGGCACGGAAACGTCGGGATTGTATCCGTAAGCGATGAGCTGGTTGCCATATTCGTCATAAATGGGACGCCCCAAAGTATCCTCTGCATAAACAGGGTTGGTGGGGACCAGCAGCTTGTTCGCCTCACCCGTGATGGCCAGTTTGTTGTACCCGTCGAAATCCATCTCGTAGCCAATGCCAAGTCTCAAGTTGGCAGGAAGGAACTCACGGCGGTTGGTTCCGCTGGAGTAACGCATCTTGCTACCCAGGTTAGAGATGTTCAAACCGGCACGCAAGGTGCTGTTGGAAAAACCTTTTACGCGGAAATCCTGCTCGTAGAACAAGGAGATGTCAGCGGCACCTGCTATTCCGGGTTTGGTCTCCTGACCATCCACAAATTGACCTAATGTCAAGTTGGAATAGATGAAACGCGGGGTCATGGCAATGGAGAGCTGGTCAATCAACCTGCGGCTGTAGGTGAAGTCGATGGCGAACTCGTTGGGATTATAGTTCACACCCGTGATACCGTCTTCCGTAAACAGGATGGAACCCAGGTTGAAGTAGCGCAGTGAGAAACCGATAGCGTCCATTTCAGTGGGTCTGTAGTAACCGCTTAGATAGGCAAGGTTGATACCGTCATCCAGGTGCAAGTTGTGAAGCCAGGGGCTGTAGGACACGCTAATGCCGAAGATGTTTTTGTTGAAAACATACTTGGCTGGGTTATAGGCCTGTGAGTTCACGTCTGCGGAGGTTGCCGCACCCATGTCAGCTAAGGCGCCCCCACGGGAGTCCGGAGCAATTTGCAGGAAAGGAACGGCAGTGGTGATTGTGTTCAGGCTTCTTCCCAATTCATCATATTGAGCAAAAACACTGCTACTTGCCAGCATTACAATCACTGAGAGGATGAAAAACGTTTTTTTCATTTTGCGTAAGATTCTTTGGAATTGTTAATGATTTAATAAATTCAAAAATTAATAATCGAGGTATGATAACGCAATTTTTCTTGAAATATTTTATAAGATGACTAATTTTTCAATTTTTTCTGCTACCTCATTGTTTTGATTGCGTACGCGTACTTTATACATATATACTCCTTTGCCGATTTTGTCCCCGTAGTCGTCCAACCCGTTCCAGGGTATTCCGGCGCATCGGTTGCCTTCAATATATTGGGAGGTGTTGATGGTTTTCACCAATTTTCCGGAGATCGTGTAAACCTGCACCTGGATGTCGAACATGCCGCCGTTCTGGTTCTGCTCGAAGAAGAATTCCGTATGGGTGGTGAACGGGTTAGGGTAGTTGAGCACATGGTCCAACTCCAGTTTTTGGTCTGAGACGACTTCGAATGCCAGCTCGCTTTCGGAGGGGTTGTTGTTGATGTCCCAGGCCCGTACCTTGATGGTGTGCCTTCCTACGGACAAATCTTTGAGGTTGTACCGTACCGTTCCCATGTTGAAACTGTCTTTCTCGGTCTCATAGTAGTCGTTCAG
The DNA here is from genome assembly GCA_905233745.1 of uncultured Bacteroidales bacterium. Classification (GTDB taxonomy): domain Bacteria; phylum Bacteroidota; class Bacteroidia; order Bacteroidales; family WCHB1-69; genus F23-D06. Next base: position 8,514 of record CAJODA010000028.1, on the reverse strand, counting down.
GACAATCTGGGAGGTAGTTGCATCATCCAGGATGGCGGTCAGGTCGTGGCCGATGCCGTTGCCCGTGGTGTTGATGCCGAAGTTGTCCTTGATTTTGGCAATCAGGGTGGGGCTGGGCCCTACAATGCCCCCGTCCACAAAGTTTTCATCGTTCAGATAAAGGTCGATGACGGGACCCTCCTTGTCGTTCAGCCCGTTGGTGTCGGTGCCGCCGATGATGAAATCGGTGAAGGCCCCGGCGGCATCAGCGTTGCTGCTGCGCGCATAGGAACTGATTTTGCCGTTCCCGTAGCTGTAGTCAATATCCTTGGGCACGTAGAAAGAGAAGGTGTAATGCCCGTTCTTCACGGAGCAGTTGCCCCGGAAAAGCACGCTTTTCTGCACGTCAAACTCATAAGGCTCGTTGCCCGGGTCGTTGGCCAGCGTGGCTGTGCGCACCGGCTTGTCATACACGGACGGGAATATCGTGCCGTTGAAATCCGTGAGGGTCTGCAGGTTGTCGCCGACCACTCTGCCGCTGACGGTCACCTTCGACAGGGCCCGGATTGTGTCTGTGACGGTTCCGACCGCATGGTGGTTGATAGAGTCTGTCACCAATGTGTATGTCGGAACTGCCAGGGGCATGGAGGGGTCGCCCAGGAGGGCGAACATGGCCAGACTGGTGTTTGCCCCGCCGTATTGGTTCTTGGCGTAAATGTTGAGTTCTCCGATGGATGGGGTCTGCAGCAGGGTGGAGTCCACCAGATGCCTGAATATGTGGATGCCGTATCGGTGGTTGGGCAGCGACCAGGCTTCGCGGGTGGCGGCAAGCACGGCGCAGGGGCCGCCTTTGACGTTGTGCAGCGCCAACTCGCCAGGGGAGAGTGCGGGGCGGTCGTAGTAACTGAATGTGCAGGAGAGTGACAACAGCAGCGGCATGTTGTATTTGTTCGACCACTTGCTGATGTCGGAGTTCTCCAACACGCGCTCGGCGGCCCAGCCATCCTTGCCGCTGTGCCCTACGTAGGTCATCATCAGACAACCGCGCTCCATCCGGGAGTTGATGGCGGCAGTGGCCTCCGGATAGCGCTGCCCCCCGGCATTGGACACTTGCTGGAAAGCGTCAAGGTAGATTTTGTCAAAGTTAATGTTGTGGTCCTTTTCGGAAACAATCTTGTAGAAATCCTCGCAGTTGTCCGCAAACTCGTTCATGTCATCGTCAGCCACAAACGCCATCATGTTGCGCCAGTCGCCGAAATTGGAAATCTGGGTGGAGCCTTCTGCCACCAAGTTCTGGCGCCGGGTGTATAGGATGCTCTTGTCTACGGCAACGGTTGCCTCGGATACCGTGGAACAAGGGAACCTTCCGATAGCAATGTCGAAAAGCCCGTACCCACTGGAACTCTCGTTGTCATCCAACAGGCCGAGATTGTCATCATTGGAGAAAAAACTGGTTTCTGAAATGTTTTCGGTGGCATAATACTGACAGTTGGGAACGAAAATCTTTGTGCCCTCGTTCCGTCCCCGCATGTCATACGACGGCCTGCCAACCAATAGCAGATACTTGGGATACTCCTTGTTGGTGCGGTCATAAATCATTTTCATGTAGTCGCGGATGGCTATGGGATCCTGCGAGCCTCCGGAAAACTCATTGTAAACCTGTTCGGTTGTCACCACTTTCACGGACAGGCCGTCGTTGCTTCTGCGGTGTTCGGCCAGCCTGTTGGCCTGAGCCAGGAAGTCAGGGTGGCTCACAATCACCATATCCACAGTGTTGGTGGCGTGCAGGTTCTGGTTGCTGACGCTGCCTATGGGCGTGATGCTGAGATATGAAGTGCCGTCAAAAGCATAGAAACTCCGCAGCTCGTCAGTGGTGGTCTGGAAATAGGCGTTGCTGCCGGAACCGGTCAGGGCGTACCGGACGGTCTGACCGGGGTCAGTGACATCCCATACGTATGTGTTTGCATTGGCCCCTGCAATGGTAAAGCGGGTGACATTGCCGGCCCCCACCGTTGAAGGGTTGCAAAACCCGAATTGCGCGGAGTGCATCCGCAAGTTGCAGGGCACCTCCACCTCGATCCAGTCCAGGTAAGCGGTTGAGGTGGTCAGCGGCTTGCTGAAAGTGAGCGATACGGTGAGATTCTCCCCGCCGGGCACGAAGCTGAAATGCCCCTGGTTGAGGGTTGCCATGATGTTGCTGTTGTTCGGCCTGATGTACAGGTCGCCGACGGGATTGTTGCTCACCATGATTTCCATTTTGGCGGTGCTGTTGGTGACTCCGGCGGCGGCCAGGGACAAGCGGGCGGTTGCCGCCTTTGCACCCGGCACACGGAAGGAGTAAGCCCGCTGGGTGGTCACGTCAAAGAGATCACCGAACCAGTCCTTGCCGCTGCTCCCGATGTTATACAGGTCCACGTCGTGAAAGGCGAAATGAGTGTACTCATCAACAGTCCGGTTGGCCAACAGCACACTGTTGTCCACGGTCTGCACACGTTTTTTCTCCCCTGCACCGGCGGAGGAGGTGACAAAATAATAAGAGGAATCGGCATATATGTTGATGCGGTGCGCGAAACGGCTGTGGGCAGTATCGTAATATACGGTGTGGGGCGATTCGCCGTAGAAAACGAAATAATCCCCCTCATCGAAAGTCCCGTCACCGCCGTCCATCATCATGATCGGGATCTCGCGAAGGTCGTCAGAACGGGGCTCGGCATTGCTCTCGGGCAGCATCTTGCCCCCGTTCCCGAACAGGGCGATCTGGGAGGATGAGATGGGTGTGCCCATACCCATGTTCACCAAGTCCTGCCGGGTCACTTTGTAGATGCCGGTTTGGTCTAGGGCGAACTTGAACCATTGGCCGGAGGCCAGCACAGAACGCTCGGAGTGGGACTTCCCGCTTTTGGCGGAGCGCACGTTCCGCCCTTCGATGGTGATGGTGGCGCTGACCAGCCGGCTGCACTGGCCATTGCCGCTTCGGATGATGGGGACGAAGGAAACCAATGCGTAGGGACGGTTGCGCTCGCAGGCGGTGGTAACCTCCACACGCAGCCCGGAAGAGCGTCCGGCGGGCACCAGGGTCTGGTCGTGTGCGCTCAAGGCCTCGTAGGTTGCCCCGCTTACCGTAACCGTGTAGTCCGTATAAATTTTATCAACAGGTATCTTTTCATAAAACACAGGCAGGCGGCCCTCTTCTGTTGTGTATATGGCACCCTCAAAGTGCAGAAATTCCCGCGTCAACTCCTCCGTGAAACGCTGGAAATGATTGTCCGTCCAATTCAAATGGATGTTTTTTTGAATTTTTTGTGCCTGAACATCAATGCTTTGTATAAAAAAAGTGCAGAAAATGCAAAATAGTACCCAAGATTTCTTTTTCATTTGACGTTTTTTAAGAAAATGCAAGTTACATACAATTTTGTTAACGAACAAGCGTTGTGAATATTGTATTTTAAATTTGGATGATTTAAGGGAATATAAAATTATTTTGTATCTTTGCCCGCTTAAATATAAAGACTATGCATAAACGTATTTTAATATTGCTGACAGCGGTGATGGCAATTGCCTGCATGAGAGTTGACGCACAGGATGCGTTATTTTCCCAGTTCTATGCGAATCCGTTATATTTGAACCCGGCCATGGCGGGTACAAATGTGTGTCCGCGCATCTCTTTGAACTGGCGTGACCAATGGCCGAATATGGCGGGCAACTACATGACGACCACCGCCTCCTTCGACGAGCATTTTGACAAAATATATGGCGGTGTGGGCGTCATCATCATGCATGACCGTGCCGGTGCGGGCAGCGGCTATCTCAACACCTCCACGATCAGCCCCATGTATTCCCTCAAAATCAAAATCGCCAAGAAGTTCAATCTCCGCATGGCCGTGCAGGTTGATTTCCAGGACAAATACCTGAACTGGACGGACTTGACCTTCCCTGACATGATTGACCCGAGATACGGTTTTGTATATCAGACCAATGAAATCCAACCCGGCAACCTGCATCGCTGGACCGCAGGGTTCTCCGCCGGTCTCCTCGGCTATACCCCGCACTTCTATTTCGGCTTCGCAGCACACCACTTCGTCTCCTTCTCCATGGACGGACAGGGCCCCAGCTTCCTCTCTAACAGCTACGCCGACCCATACGATGTGCTCCCCGTGAAATGGACCGCCCATATCGGCGCCCACTTCGACCTCAAACGCAAAAGCAAAATCGAAACCAACTTCGGTGACATTTCCATCAGCCCGAATTTCATCTACCAACACCAGAGATACTTCAACTATTTCAACTTCGGTATGTATATGAACTTCTATCCCTTCACCATCGGCGCTTGGTATAGACTGTCTCCTGCTTACACTATCAAGGATGAAGAGAATAATGTGTTGGGCAAGATCAACAACTCCGACGCCTTTATCCTTACGGCGGGACTGGAGTATAAGTGGATTAAGTTCGGATACTCCTACGATATTACGCTCGGACCGCTGAAGAGCGAGACCGGCGGCGCACACGAACTCTCCCTCCAACTGCTCCTCCCGTGCCCGGAGAAACACAAGAATATCAAAGACCTCAAGTGCCCGTCATTCTAACCAATATTAATCAGATTATAAATATCTTTAACAATGAATAAAATAACAAAACTTACAGGTTTGTTTTTGGCCATGGCCCTTATGACTATGTTGTCATCTTGTAAAAAAGATGCCTCCCCGACCACGGGCTGGAATTATAACGACGCCAAGAACGGCGGCTTTGAAGTCGCCCCGTTTGAGGAACAGGAAACTGGTCCAGGCCTCGTGTTCATCGAAGGCGGTACCTTTGTCATGGGTGCCATGGAAGAGGATGTGATGAAGGATTGGAACAACAATCCGCGCCGCGTGTCCGTGGCTTCCTTCTATATGGACGAGTGCGAAATCTCCAACCTTGACTATCGCGAATACCTCTATTGGCTGGAACGCGTCTTCATTCCGCAGGACTTGAAAGTGGTTTACGACAACGCCCTCCCGGATGAGAACGTCTGGCGCGAACGTCTCGGTTATAACGAGCCGGACGTGGAATACTATTTCCGTCACCCCGCTTACAACACGTACCCTGTCGTGGGTGTCAACTGGCTGCAGGCCACCAACTATGCCGCCTGGCGTACCGACCGCGTGAACGAGAAGATTCTGGCTGACCGCGGTTATGTGGAATATGCCGAGACCCCGACCGCCGAAGGCTATTTCAACACCGATGCCTACCTTACCTACGAGACCTATGAGTCTGAAGGTGAAAAACGCCTCCGCTATATCTCCTCCGGTGAATACCGTAACGTGAAAATGGAGGATGGTATCCTTTTGCCGAAATATAGACTGCCCACCGAAGCCGAATGGGAGTACGCCGCCCTCGGCCTGATCGGCAACACCCTCAACGAGCGTGTGCTCGAACGCAAGGTCTATCCCTGGAACGGCCAGCAACTCCGTACAGAAGACAAGAGATACTATGGTGACATTATGACCAACATCCGCCGTGGCCGCGGCGACCTCATGGGTGTCGCATCCTCCCTCAACGATGCCGGCCTCAAAACCAAAGATGTGCGCGACGGCTGGCCGAATGACTACGGCTTGTATCAAATGGCCGGTAATGTGGCCGAATGGGTGATGGATGTCTACAGACAAGGCTCTCATGACGATGTGTCCGAGTTCAACCCGTTCCGAGGCAACTACTTTGAGACAAAGAAGCTGCTGGAAGACGGCACCGTGGCCGAACGCGACAGCGTGGGTAAGATCCCGATGGTTCCGGTTTCTGATTTCAAGAACGACAGAAGACGCAACTACCGTGCTGCCGACAACAAGAACTATCTCGACGGCGACTGGCAGTCGTTGCACGACATGGACAGCTGGAAATCCGCTACCACAAATACAGAAGCCACCGACCAGATGTACCGTAAGCTGGACGACAACTACGCCTACTCCCTGGTTAGCGACCACGCCCGCGTGTATAAGGGCGGCTCATGGAGAGACATCCCCTATTGGTCGGCACCTGGCTCCAGACGGTATCTCGACGAGGATGAGTCTGCCGATTATATCGGGTTCCGCTGTGCTATGGCCCGTGTGGGTTCACAAACAAAGTAAATAAATATACAATATATTATTATATTGCCATAATGCAGGGGATGCAGTCCAAAAAGGGTTGCATCCCCTGCTTGTATGCTGGAGAATCTCCTCCCGGATTGTTGTATTTTTTGTAGTAATTTCGGCCGTTTTATGCTCAAAACAGGTCCATTTTCCCTTATCTCTAAATATCAATTAATTGTAAAAATATTGATATTAAAAGACGTTGTTTTGAAAAAAAATGTATTTTTGCAGGTTCTTAGTGGAAATAGTGAATTTTAACTAAAAGTATTTGTTAGATAATTATTAATTCTTAATTTTTTTATAATGAAACAACTTCTATCACTAACGCTTTTTGCTTTTCTGTTCTGTTTTATGACAGGCAGCCTTCAAGCGCAAATCCCTGAATCTAAAACACAAACCTACAACTCCGGTTCCGGTACGTGGACGGCTCCCGCGGGAACATGGAAAGTCACCAAGCTTGAGGCTTGGGGCGGCGGCGGTGGCGGCGGCTACGCCTCCTATAACAAGAAAGGTTGCGGCGGCGGCGGCGGTGGCGCCTACGCTAAATACGAAACTGCTATTTCCATCACACCCGGCTCTATCCTAAAATACAATGTTGGCGCTGGTGGTTCTAGCGGTAATTCAGGTGGAAACAGTTATGTTACTACCTCCAACGAAAACAATGCTTACGTAAATGCTGGCGGCGGCAAAAGCCCCGGCAATGGTAATAACACCGGTGCTAACGGCGGTACAGTTATTAAGGGAACCGGCTATAGTGGCGGTAAAGGTGGTACTGGCAGACAAGCCTCTGGTTTTATTGCAAGCAGTGCCAGTGGTGGTGGCGGCGGCGGTGCCGGAACTTCAGGCGAAGGAAATCCTGGAGAAGACGCCTCTTCAAACACTTCCGCTGGCAATGGCGGTGCAGCTAAAGATGGTGGCGGCGCAGGAGGAAACGGCGTTACCTATGGTAATGATGGTAACTCCGGCTCCACTTATGGCTGCGGCGGCGGCGGTTCTGGCGCTGCCGGCTCAAGTTTTGCAAATCACACTGGTGGCAAAGGTGCAAACGGTCGTGTCATCATCACCTACGAAATCCTCACCCTTACCGTCAGTTTCGATGTGAACTACGATGGCGGCAGCAACCCGGATGACCAGACGGTTTTGTATTATAATACCTACGGCACCCTGCCCACTGTGACCCGCGACAACTACATCTTCCTCGGCTGGTTTACTGATGCTATGGGAGGCACCCGTGTCAACGCTGATGATCAGTACACATCCACACAAAATGCCACCCTGTACGCACACTGGGCGTACGCAGGCAAAATTACTACTACGACCACCACGGTTGAACCGTGTGGCGAGTTTAGTGTAAATCAGGAGGCAGCGCACACTTATGACGGTACTGTGACCTACACTTGGAAATACAAAGTTGGCGATGGGGATGAAGTTGTCCTTAACGCAAACGTCGATGTCCTTACCCAGAATGACCTCCAGCTTAACCAGATGGGCACTTACGTTATTACCCGCTATGTGAGCGCCGAAGGTCAAACTGTACCTTCCGAGGGCTTCTATACCATTGCGGTCCAACAATTGAATAGTGCCGGTGCCATTGAAACAGGAACCGGTTTTACCTGTAGTGCGTCTGAATACATCATTAAAAATTTGGAGAAAGCAACCACCGACTACACTACGCCCATCGTTTACGAATGGCGTTACACAAAGGATGGCGGCGATGATGAGGTGACAATCTCCGGCAGCAATAGCGATTCTCTGACGATTAGTGATTTGGCTACTGGCACCTACGTGTTCAAACGCTACGCCACTTTGGGCTGCGCTGTTCCGCAAGTCTCCGCAGGAAGCTACACCCTCATCGTGACGGCTTTGCCTACAGGCTATGACGTTCCAGTTGCCAATTACACCAGTTTCTGTGAGGGTGGTGTTTTGGAAGTTACCGCCGGTGACTATAACCTGACGGATGTTAATGTTTCCCCTTTATACAGAAATCCTACTACATTCGCCTGGATGATATCCTTGAATGGCGGAACACCCGAGATGGCCGGCGAAAATGCAAACTATCACCAAGTATTAGATTATGTGGGCGATTATGCCATCTATGGTGATATTATCTATTTCGGCGACAATGCCTGTCATGTGACCACAGGAGTGTTGAATGTGAATGCGATAGCTGATCCGACAATGGGTACCCCCACGCTGTCCGCTAAGACTGTTTGTCCCAGTGGTTCTGTGGATATTACGTCCCCGACCATCGATGGAGGTGTGGGCGACGGCTATGTGTGCAATTGGGAATTCCTGGCTGATGGAGAAACAGAATGGGTGGCTATTTCCGATGCCGAAGCAACCTATAGCAGTACTACCGGTACAAGCATAACGGCTTCTAACTTTAAAAGCACAGGTAATGTGCAATATCGCAGCTATGTCAGCAACCCGC
>CAJODA010000027.1 GCA_905233745.1 uncultured Bacteroidales bacterium | reverse complement strand
ACTTGAAAAGCAAAAACGCTTTATAATATGTTATTTATGTTCTATTTTATCGCGATATTTTTCTGTTATTATGATGTTTTTATTTATTACTTATTATTTTTAGATGGCAAATATATAAATTCTTTCTACTTGTATCAACCTTAATCTTTCACTACCCAACTTCCCGTTTTGCGGCCACCTTCGCGTTTCAGATAACCGTTCTTCTGTAGTCGATCAAAATGATACTTGATACCGTTTTCAGTGATGTTCCCAAGAGCATCCGCCACTTCCTGTCTCGTTGCCTTAGGATGCTCTTTCAGGTAGTTGAGGATTGCCTTTTGGGTAGTGGTCGGTTTCTTTTGGGTAGTATTATTTCTCTTTTGGGTAGTGTCTTCTGTTGAATTCAGATATTCTTCAATATCATTTCTCAGATGCTCCACATGCAATTTAACCATACGATTTTGGAAAATGCCAATATCTTCTTTTTCGCGTGTGTCTATAAGTGCTTGGATATAGGTTAGCTTATCCTTAGTAAGCACTTTGGTGGGTAACACGCCGAATTCCATCTGTAACAGGTTCATCAACAGACGGCTGGTACGCCCGTTGCCGTCCGCCCAAGGGTGAATGGTCACTAACTCATAATGTGCCCAGAAACTAAGGTCGTAAACAGCACAAAGGTCGGTCGGATCAATAGCACTGCGGCGTTTGTTCAACTCCTCACAAAACGAAGCAAGACGTTCTGGCACTTTGAGGTATGACATGTATGACTTTCCACCAAGTCCTGCCGTAACATTAAGTTTTCGCAGTTCTCCTCTGGCTGCGGAAAAATTGCCTCCCATAGCGCTGTATTCACCACCTGTGCGAGCCATTACCTTTGCCGCCAGGGTGATAAGCCACTCTGTGGTGATGGGCTCATGACGCTTAATCCACTCCCTGCCGTATTCGTATGCTACCTTCAGGTCCAGGTTCATCATCTGCTCCAACATTGTGCGGTTGCTACTGGTAATACCCTCGTCGAAAAGCAATTGTGCCTCTACCTCGGTTACGGTACTACCCTCAATGGCAGTGGAATGCACAATGATAGAGTACAAATAGAACTTGTCGTAGTCTATCTGTGAGGCAATGCCCAACTCTTTATGTCTCTCGAGCAGTTTTAATAATATGTCCTTATTCTCTTGTGTCATCTCTCAAAATTGGAAAGACTAATCTGTTTTTCCTCGGCAAAAATACAAAATCATATTATATTCAGCAGACATAACTTGATTTTTACCTCTTCCTTTTCCCCATCAACTGCGCAATCCTTTTGCGGTTCTCCGGAATCCTCGGGAAGAAGAAGATGTGCTGGTCGTGACGCTCCTGCACGGTTTTTGCTGTGTGCACCTTGTCGCCCGTGTATGGATTGTACCCCAAATAGTAAAGCGCCGTGGCAAAGGTCATCGGCGTGGGCGTGAAATCCTGCACCTGGTCCGTCATCAATCGGTACTTCTGGGCAATGTTGCCCAAGACGGCCATCTTCTCCACCGTGCAACCCGGATGCGAGGAGATGAAGTAGGGGATGAGCTGCTGGTTCTTGCCACACCGCCTGTTCTCCTGATTGAAACGCTCCAGAAATTCCAGAAAATGGTCGAAACCGGGCTTGCGCATCAACTTCAACACTTCGGGGTCGGTGTGCTCCGGCGCCACTTTCAGTCGTCCTGAAACATGCTTATTAACAATCTGATGCAAGTATTCACTCAAGTTGTACTTTATGTCTTCGGAGCGGTCTTTGGGCAGCAACATTTCGTACCTGATGCCGCTGCCAATGGTGACATGCTTCACCTCTTTGAGCCCGTCCACCATACGGTACAACTCAATCAGCGGCTTGTGGTCGAGCTGCAGGTTGGGACAGATTTTCGGGGTGAGGCACGAAGGGCGAGGACAACCCTTGCACTTGTCCAAATCCTTGCCCGCCATGCGGTACATGTTGGCCGAGGGACCGCCCAAATCGCTGATGTGCCCCTTGAAGTAGTCACGCTGCACCAAATCCTGTACCTCGGCCATGATGGAGTCGGTTGACCGTGAGGCAATCTGCTTGCCCTGGTGCGCGGCGATGGCGCAGAAACTGCACCCGCCGAAGCACCCGCGGTGGATGGTGACCGAGTTCTTGATCATCTCGAACGCCGGAATGGCCCCGCGCTTCAGATACTTGGGATGCGGCGCGTTCATCATCCGGTCGAAGAGCGCGAAACTGTCCATTTCCTGCTCCGTGGCCACAGGGTAGGGGGGCTGCACAATCAGATAACGGTCGCCATACGGCTGTATCAGCATCCGCTGCTCCCGCTTGTTCGACTCCGTCTCGAACTTCACGAAATTCTCCCCGTATTTGCGCTTGTCTTTCAATTCCGCCTGATACGAATGCAAGATAATGGGATTTTGCTCGGTGTATTGGTTGATTTTAGAATCGAAATAGGCAATCTGCTTGCATTCTTTCAGATGCTCGCGCCAGTCGGGTTGGCGAAACAGTTCCGACAGCGCCACCATGGGCCGCTCGCCCATGCCATAGACGAGCACATCGGCCTGACTGTCTTGCAAAATGCTGGGCATCAGCTTGTCGCTCCAGTAGTCGTAGTGCGACAGCCGCCGCATGGAGGCCTCAATGCCGCCGATGACGACGGGCACTTCGGGAAACAACTGCTTCAGGATACGCGCATAGACGGTGGTGGCGTAGTCGGGACGGAACCCGGCCTTGCCTCCGGCGGTGTAGGCGTCGTCGCTGCGCAACCGCTTGTTGGCGGTGTAATGGTTCACCATGGAGTCCATATTGCCGGAGGTTACCCCGAAAAACAGCCGTGGCTTGCCTAACTTCTTGAAGTCGCGCAAATCGTCCTGCCAGTTGGGTTGCGGTAGGATGGCCACCCGCAAGCCCTCGCGCTCAAGCACACGCCCGATCACCGCCGCCGCGAAGGAGGGATGATCGACATACGCGTCGCCACTCACGAGGATGACATCCACATAATCCCACCCCAGATAATCCAGTTCCTTTTTGGTGATCGGTAAAAAATGTTTGCCTGCAGACATATTCAATATAATTGTAGAGACGCGCCATGGCACGTCTCTACAACAATGATTTATCGGAATATATTATTCAATCGACCATTCGGCGCCGTCTTTGGTGTCCTTCACGGAGATGCCGGCCTCTTTGAGCTCGTCGCGGATCTTGTCCGAGATAGCCCAGTTCTTGTTGGCTTTCGCATCCTGACGGATGGACAGAACCAGATCCATCACCTTGTTCATGGCCTCGCTGTATTTGTCGGCCACATTGGCGGTTTCAGGCTTCATGCCCAAAATCTCGAAGAAGAAGGTGCGGAAGGTGTTTTTCAGCGTCTCGATATCCTCGGCGGTCAGGGTGGCGTGGCCGTCTTTCACGGCGTTGATGATGCGGGAGGCCTCGAAGAGCTCGGCGATGACCTTCGGACTGTTGAAATCGTCGTTCATGGCCTCGTAGCAGCGCTCCACCCATGCATTGATGTCTTCGGTGGAGGTGGCGCCGGCTTTCAGTTTGTCGAGATGGCGTTCCGCGGCGTAGAGTTTCTCCATGCCCTTTTCAGCCGACTGCAGCGCCTCGTTGCTGAAATCGACCGTGCCACGGTAATGGGCCTGCAATACGAAGAAACGGATGGTCATGGGCGAGTAGGCCTGCGTCAGCATCTTATGCGAGCCCGTGAAGAACTCGTTGAGCGTGATGAAGTTGCCCAACGACTTGCCCATCTTCTGGCCGTTGATGGTAATCATGTTGTTGTGCATCCAGTATTTGACGGAACTCTTGCCGTTGGCCACGGTGCTCTGGCACACCTCCGACTCGTGGTGCGGGAACAGGAGGTCCATGCCGCCGCCGTGGATGTCGAATTGTTCGCCCAAATATTTGGTACTCATAGCCGTACACTCGATGTGCCAGCCGGGGAACCCTTCGCCCCAGGGCGAATTCCAGCGCATGATGTGCTCCGGCGCGGCCTTCTTCCATAAGGCGAAGTCAGCGGGGTTGCGCTTCTCGCTCTGACCGTCCAGCTCACGCGTGTTGGCGATCAGCTCGCTGAGCACGCGGCCCGACAGTTTGCCGTAACCGAAGGTTTTGTCGAACTTCTCCACATCGAAATAAACAGAGCCTTCGGAAACGTAGGCAAATCCCTTTTCCAATATCTTCTGCACCATCTCGATTTGTTCGATGATGTGGCCGGACGCACGCGGCTCAATGGAGGGGCCCTTCACGTTGAGGGCGTCCATGGCCTTGTGGTAGCTGTCCATGTAATATTGGGCCACTTCCATCGGTTCCAGCTGCTCCAGACGGGCCTTCTTGGCGATTTTGTCTTCGCCTTCATCGGCGTCGTGCTCCAGGTGGCCTACATCGGTGATGTTGCGCACGTAGCGCACCTTATATCCGATGTGCGTGAGGTAGCGGAATACCAGGTCGAAGGTCACGGCCGGGCGGGCATGGCCCAGGTGGGGTTCGCCATAGACGGTAGGACCGCACACATACAAGCCCACATGGTCGGGCACGATGGGGGTGAGGAGTTCTTTTCGTTTCGATAAAGTGTTGAACAGTAAAACTTTGCCTTTGTTGTCGGAAGGGGTCATACGGATTTTGATTTGTTTCTTTAATTCGGGCGCAAAGGTACGGAAAAATGTTGAGAATTGAAATGATTGAAGGATGGGAACCCCAAGATGCTGTGATGTCCTATTTTTTGTGTTGTTTTTTCTTCTTCGCTTCCCATTTTTTCACAGCCTCTTTGTAGCGGCTTCGGCAGCCCTTGATGTACTCATCCGTGAATTTGGGGTTGCCGTAACGGGCCATGCGGCCTTGAATGATTCCTGCTTGGCGGGATACATAGCCCGACGGTCTGGCAGGATTTCGCTTCAGCGGGGCGGGGTAGCAGGCCGTGATGAGTGCTGCCTGGTGCGCGTTGAGATGCTTTGCGCTACAGTGGAAATAGTGCTGGGCAGCTGCTTCGGCTCCGTATATGCCCGGTCCCATCTCGATGACGTTGAGATAGACCTCCATGATACGCTCCTTACCCCAGAAGGTTTCAATTAGGAAAGTGTAGTAGACCTCAAAACCTTTGCGTATCCATGAGCTTTTCGGCCAAAGGAAGACATTCTTGGCGGTTTGCTGTGAGATGGTGCTTGCTCCACGCCTGCGCCCCCGGGTCTCGCGCTCCTGTACCGCCTGGTCAATGGCAATGATGTCAAATCCGCGATGCCCGAGGAAATAATTGTCCTCCGAAGCAATGGCCGCCTTGTACATGTTCGGTGAAATTTCCTCTATCTGTTTCCACTCCTTCTCAATCGGATATCCGTACTGGATTTTCCGGATGACCATCAATGGGGTTATCGGCGGGTTAATCCAACGGAAAATGATGGGGAAGAATAAGCTGAGCAGGAAACAGATCAGCACAATAAGTCCGATTGTTTTCCAAAAGCCGTTTTTTTTTCTTGATTTAGCCATGTTGATTTGAGATTATGAAGAATGATTTATAGAACAGTGACAGCTCCGGTGAGGTGATAGCGCTTCCCGGAGGTGTCGAAGTAGTAGATGACGTAGTTATAGACATTGTCCTTGTAAATGCGGCCTTTGTAGTCGCCGTACCAGCGGAAATTCTTGTCGGTGGAGTGGAAGACGACCTCGCCCCAGCGGTTGATGATGGTGATTTCAAATTTGTCGATGAAGTTCTGCAATCGTTCGGGGATGGAGAAGCAGTCGTTGGTGCCATCCTTTTTGGAGGGGCTGATGGCGTTGGGCAGACGCAAGGGGAATTCGCATTCGGGGATGTTGAATTGGGCGGTGTTGGAGCACTGTCCCATAGAGGCGGTCACAGTGTAGGTGCCTGCGTGGGTGGCCATAATCTGGTCGGTTTGGTCTCCAGTGCTCCATACGTAGTCGGTCAGCGGGGATACTGCCACCAGGATGGCGGACATCTCTTCGCAAAAGTCGTATGTCATGTTGACGATTTCCAAGGAATTGTCAATGATGTCCAGATGGAGGTTCAGTACGCTGTCGCATCCGCCGGAGCTCTGGAGTGTTACGGATCTGTTGAGTTCGGTCAGCCCGAAAGTCTCGCTGCCCGGGATGGCGAAACCGTTCCTGTAGTAGCCGTCGCCCATGCAGATCTGGTCCTGGATGTCAGTCTCGCTGTTGGGATTCACGGAGACGGTCAGGGTCACGGAGCTGTCGCAGCCTTGTAGGGTGGAGAGCTGGTATTCCAGAGTGGTCAGATGAGACGTGCCAGGCTCGAAGACAGTGTCAATCTGTCCATTTATGTAGTGATAAGGAAGGTCGCTTTCGCAGAGGTTTAGGGCTATGTCGGAGGCGCCCGGATAGTTCAGGGTGACGGTCACGGTGTTGCTATAGACGGTGCCGCAGCTTTGCGTGACCCATGCGCGCCGGAGCATGAACGGCTGCGTGGCAGCATCTGGATAGGTGTAGTCCTGTGCGTTGGCGCTGCCGGGTGCGTTGTCCCAGCTGGTTCCGTCGGTGGAGATTTGCCAAAGGTATTGTCCGTTGTCGCCGCCATAGGCACTTTCGCCAGTGAAAGGCTCCAAAGAACTGCCTAAGCAGAGCGCCTGGTTATCGGCAATGCTCCCTGCTTCAGGTGCAATGTTCAAGGTGTATAGATTGACAGTTTGTATGGCCTGGCAGCCCAGCGCGTCTGTGACGGTGAACGAGTAATTTCCGGCAGGCAGGTTCGAGATCTGTGGGGCCGTACCGATGGCATTTCCTGCCCCATCGCGCCAGAGGTATGAGAAGGGTGCAGTTCCGCCCTGGGCTATTCCTGTAGCCATGCCGGTGGAATCTCCCTCGCAGGTGATGTGGGTCACCTCACTGATGGCGACAACAACAGTATCCACATCGAGGTTGTATGTCACAACGTGGTCGCTGCCGTTTGCATTGGTTTGTGTTACAGTGTATGAATCCTCCTGTGTGAATGTGTGACCGTGCCAGACATAGGGCATCTGACCGGCGCAGATGGTGGTGTCGAGGGTGTCGGCGGTGTTGTAATAGACAATGACGGTCAACTCAACGATGCTGTCACACCCTTGCGGGGTGGAGAATGTGAAATGATAGTTGGCAAGTTCGGGGGAGCCGGCGAGGAAGGTGGTGTCAAGTTGTCCGCTGGTGTAATGGTAGGGCAGCTGGTTTTCCACTAAGGTCAGGGTGCTTTGGGTGTGTTGGGGAGCGTGGTAGGATATGGCGAGCGTGGTGTCGTACCCGCATCCGAAGTCATCATGGATGGTGATGGTGTAATATATGGTGGTGTCGTGGTCGATGTTGGCGGGTGGCGTGATAGAGAACAGGGAGTCGCTCAGCGTGGTGAGGTAGGGACCTTCGGCGGTGGCGTGCGTGAAGACGGCATCCTCATCGGAAACAGTCTCGGCACGGAGGGCGAGCTCCCAGCCGAAGATGTAACCGTTGTCGACGTTCCACCCGTCAATAACTTCGATGTACCAGGAACCGTTGAGCGGACACCCGATGAGGCTGCTGAAAGACTGGTCGGGATGGAAGAAGTTCGTGCCGGCGGCCAAGTTTGAGGAATCTAGGCTGTTTCCATTCGTGTTGCTGCTCCGATAGACGAGACTTCCTGCTCCGGATGAATAAGAGTAGCCTTGGGTGGTGTTGTTTGACCAGCAGTAGTTCCATCCGGTGCCGGGCTGGTTGCCATAGGCGTCGGGATTGCATGGATATGAAGAGTTCTCCATGTCATAAGCCTGTCCGAAATAGCTGTACTCGGGAGCATTGTTGCCGTTTTGCCAGCCAATGCAGTCGGAAGAGATAGCCCCGGTGCAGGAGGAAGTCCCACTGCCGCTGAAATTCAGAATGTTTGCCTTTTGTCCGTTAGGACAAGTTATGTTGATGTAGATGTCGCCAACGTACGAGTGCTCCATGTTAAGACGCACGTAGTAGATGTCTTCCACACTCTGCACCCTATCATTGTCACCGTATGCGGAGAAGGTGAGCGGGGATCGGTAGGAGCAGCCGTAAGGATCGCAGGAGATGCCGTCGGGGAGGAAGATGGTGTCGGTGAGCGAAAGGGTGGTCTCTCCGGCACCCAGCACGATGGTGCTAGTGTCCGGATAGCCCACAGAGAGGGTATAGGTGTTTCCAATGCAGATGTTGGGATGGGTGACGGAAAGTATGGGGTTGTGTGAAGCGGAGACCGCAATGGAGGTGTCGGCGGAACAACCGTTCTCGTCGGTCACGGTGACTGAGTAGCTGCCTGTGGCGGCCACGCTGATTGTGCTGGTGGTGGCGTTTGTGCTCCATAGGTAGGAGGTGCCTCCGGAGGCGGTCAGCTCCGTAGGGGTGTCTTCGCAGATGTGCGGCGATCCTGCAATGGCTGCCACGGGCGCTGGCTGCACGATGACGGTCAGCTGCATGATACTGTCATTGTTATCCTGCGTGGATAGGTTCATGTTGAAGGTTAAAAACGGGGGCGTGTCAAGTCCGAAAGTGGTGTCTATGGCCCCGTTGGTGTAGTGGTAGGGCAGCTGGTTCTCGCAGAGCAAGAGCGTGTCGTATGTGTGGGAGTTGAGAGTGAGCAGCAATACCAATGAGCTGTCACAACCTTCCGCATTGGTCAGGGTGTGTAGGTACTGGCCCGACTGCCGGAGGGTGTCGCCGAACCAGACGTAGTAGTCTTGGGTTCGGACTGTCATGGTGTCCGTCTCCGAGGGCGACCCGACTACAAGGCGGATGGAGTCTCCCAGCACCTGGAAGCAGCTGGACGTGTCCGTGCCTGACAAATGGTACCATCCGCTTACAGCAGGTGTGACATCCGTGAGCAGGAAGGGTGGGGTGGTGAGCTGCTGGCCGTTCGGACAGGTGAGCGTCAAGTTATCGACATTCGGCGCAAAATATCCGAAAGCGATGCTGTCGCCTGTGCAGTAGGCGTTATCCATGTCAAACCGCACATACGAGGCGCGGGCATAGTCGCTGAAGAAACCGTAGGAGCAGCTGCCGGATCCGTCACCATCAAGAATGCCGAGTTGGAAGCGTCCACTTGAGTTGCTTAAGGTCATCACAGATCCCTGCGGGACATAGTAACTGATGTCTTTAAGACAATATGAAAGGGTGGGGTCGCCCGCCAACGGATGAAAATCGGCGGCAGTGATGATGCTGTTGTTCCCGTTGAGGGTGAATGCCCCCACATGCTGGTTCTCGGTTACGATGGTGATGATTATGGATGATATGTAGGGACGAAGGTGTGTCACCTTGTTGGAACCGGTGCATTCAATTTGAGGTAACATGGTGCCTCCCTGTTCGCAGCCGGTGGCGGTGATCTGAAAAACTGCCACCGGCTTGTCTGACGTGATGAGTGTGGCGGTGTCCGTAAGTACCCGGTTGATGTGTCCGCCGGTGGAGACCGTTTGCGAAACGCCGTTGAACGAAACGGTGGTGTTGTCATGGAGTGGGAACACATAAACACGTTCGAAATCGTTGCTGTAGGATGAGAAATTACGTACAGCTACATACCGTCTGCCAATCATGTTTACAGGGACAATCTGCTCGCCTATGAGGTCGTAGCATCCCTGGTTGGAGTTTACGCTGTCATCGGTTGTGTTTACAACAATGGGTTTGTTGGAATGAATGATAGTGTTGTGCAGGTGGGCACTGGCAGAAGTGCTGTTAGCGTGTATGGCGTAGCTCTGTCCCCGTTGCAGGGTGATGGTGATGGTGCTGCCGGCAGGAGTGCCTCCCTGAAGCGCCACTGGTGCTGTAATCTGCAAAACAGTGTTGTTTTCAGTTGCAAGAATCTCAATGCTGCTGGGCGTGCTACTATAATTGTTGTTGAAGGTCGTCTGCATCGGGACCAGAAAATCAGTGCCCATGCCCGAAGTCCCTTTCAGCATGTACATTTCGCTGTTGTTTCCGACACTTTCATAATAACATGAGATGAAAGAACTGGATTTGATGCGAAAACCTTTGTTAAGGACGGTGTTGGCTGGTTGGGTTTCAATGATGTTCACCCAATTTGACACATCAAAAGAGTAGAAACTGTTGGCTGCTACCGTGAATGTGGTTGAGGGGAACGCGCTGTTGGCGGGCTGCTCCACGGTGATGGTGGCTGCTTCGTCATACGTGGTGAAACAAAATTGGATGGGGGTTTGCTGGTGGCTGGCTTCCAAGTCCGGCGCGGCGAACCAGAAAATGGTATCGGTTTGTGCAAGCAAAGCTTGCATCGCACTTACACATAGTAAGAGGGTGATGAAAATTCGTTTCATTGCGAATCTAATATATATATAAATTTGAATATTTTAATATTTTGCAAAAATACGTTTTTTTTAAAAAAAAATGCTATATTTGCGTCCGTTTTCCAAAATGATGCTTTTATCCTTTGGATATACCTAATCAAAATCTTAATAATAATTTAAATTTCAAAAAATGAAAAAGTACAAATGCAATGTTTGCGGTGCAGTGTTTGAACTGGCCGAAGGTGAAGAACTGACATGTCCGGTTTGCGGCGTTGGCGCCGAAGATTTGGAATTGGTTGAAGACGAGCGTCCGGCTGCCCCGGCACCCGCCAATCCTTATGCTGGCACGCAGACAGAGAAGAACCTGATGGCTGCCTTCGCCGGCGAGTCACAGGCCCGCAACAAATACACCTACTTCGCCTCTAAGGCTAAGAAGGAGGGCTTTGAGCAGATTGCCGCCCTGTTTTTGAAAACAGCCGAAAATGAGAAGGAGCATGCCAAACTCTGGTTCAAGGAGCTGAACGGCATCGGCAGTACTGCCGAGAACCTGGCCGAAGCTGCTGCCGGTGAGAATTATGAGTGGACCGACATGTATGACGGCTTCGCAAAGACTGCTGAAGAAGAGGGTTTCAAAGAACTTGCTGCCAAGTTCCGTCTGGTGGCTGCTATCGAGAAACACCACGAGGAACGTTATCGTGCACTGCTCAAGAATGTTGAGACTGCCCAGGTGTTCGAAAAGAGCGAGGTTAAGGTTTGGGAATGTCGCAACTGTGGCCACATTGTAGTGGGTACCAAGGCTCCCGAGATCTGCCCGGCCTGTGCACACCCGCAGGCTTTCTTCGAGGTGAATGCCGAGAACTACTAATCAGAGAACTTTCTTGCAATAACCAAAATCCCCCGGCACGCAAGTGTCGGGGGATTTTGGTTATATGGTGTATAGCCAAATTTAATAGCACGCTTTCAGAATCTCCAGCACCTCCTCGGTGGTGGGCACGTGGTAGCCGCCGCACTTCACGGTGGACTCTGCGATGAGAGGCAGCATCTCCTCGGTGGCACCCACTTCGCGTAGCGTTTGCGGGATGCCCATCTCGGCGATGAAGTCGCTCAGTGCCTGGATGCCTTCCAGCGCAATCTGTTCGTCGGTCTTGCCTTCCGGATTCACATGCCAGATGTTCTTGGCATAGCGCACGAAACGGTGTAGTCCGTACTTGTAGATATGGCGGTAGTAGGGCACGGAGATGATGGCCAGTCCGATGCCATGAGCGCAGTCGGTGTAGGCGCCCAGCTGGTGCTCGATCATGTGCACTTCCCAATCTTGAGTCTTCGACAGGGCGAGGATCTTGTTCAGTCCCATGGTGGCGCACCACATGATGTTGCTGCGTGCCTCGTAGTCTTCCTGGTTCACGACTGCCTTGCGTGCGGCACTGACCAGTGCCAGCATGTCGCCTTCCAGCAGGTAGTCGCTCACGCAGTCGTCGTCGCCGGAGAAGTATTGTTCCATGAGGTGGGAGAAGATGTCGAAGATGCCGCTCACCATCTGGTATTTGGGCACACTGTAGGTGAATTCGGGATTGAGAATGGAGAATTTCGGGGAGGCGAGCTCCAGCGGGAACACGCGGCCCAGTTTCAGTTTCTTCTCCTCGTGGGTGATGACCGAGCCGCCGTTCATCTCGGAGGCGGTGCCGGTCATGGTGAGGATGGAGGCCACAGGCACAACGGGGTTGTCCACATGCTCGCCATTTTCCCAATAGCGTGTCCACGGGTCGCCCTCGCAGTAGGCCGACATGGCGATGCCCTTGGAGCAGTCGATGACGGAACCGCCACCCACAGCCAGAATGAGGTCGACATGATGCTCGCGCACGAGCCGAACGCCCTCCAGCAGCTGGCTGTATCGGGGGTTTGAGTTGATGCCGGCCAGCTCAACCACATTCTTGCCGCACGCTTTCAACGTGCTCATTACTGTATCATACAAGCCCATCTTCTTGATGGAGTTCTTACCATAGACCAATAAAACATTCGGTCCGAAATTCTTAAGCTCATCGGCCAGATGGCTCATTGCCGTTCTGCCAAAATGAATCCGCGTGGGGTTTTGAAATGAGAAATCTAAAATCATAGCATTTATTTTTTACCGTTCACCGTTCATCGTGCAAAAATATAAAAAATCAAACATAATAGACCAATCCACATTTTTCGTATCTTTGCAACGTTTTTTATCAAACCATAATGACCTTGTTATTAGTCTTTTTATTGAGTGCGATGGCCATCTCTTTCCTGTGCTCCACCCTGGAGTCGAGTTTGCTGTCCACCCCGATTTCTTACATTCTGATGCGCGAGGAGGAGGGCTACAAGGTGGCTTCTTTGTTCAAGCAGTACAAGACGGACACAGAGCGTCCCCTGGCGGCTATTCTCTCCCTCAATACTATTGCCAATACCATCGGTGCCGCAGGCGTGGGCCAGCAGGCTACACTGCTGTTCGGCAGCCGCTGGTTCGGACTGGTGTCCGCCATCACCACCATACTCATCCTTATTTTTGCGGAGATTATCCCGAAAACGCTGGGCACCACCCGGTGGAAGAGTCTGATGGGCTTCACAGCCAAGACCATCCGAGTGCTTATCATCCTGATGTTCCCGTTTGTAAAACTCATCGAGTTGATCAGCCACCTGTTCACCAAGAAAGAACCGGATGCCACGGTGAGTCGCGAGGAGGTGCTTGCCATCGCCAATGTGGGCGAGGAAGAGGGTGTCATTGAGGAGGATGAGAATAAGATTATCCAGAATATCATCAAGTTGGACAATGTGAAGGCCGAGGAGGTGATGACCCCGCGCGTGGTGGCCTCCGTTGCTCCCGAGAGCATGACATTGCGCGAGTATTACGATGATGACCAGTTCGACCACTTCTCCCGTATTCCCGTGTATGCGGACTCCCCGGAGTTCATCACGGGCTATGTGCTCCGTGATGACGCGCTGGAGAACCTGGCCGAGGACAAGTTCAATATGACGCTGGGAGAAATCAAGCGCGAGATGCCCTATTTCAACGAGGAAACCTCTGTCAGCGATATTTGGGACTCCATGCTCAAACAGAAGTCGCAAATCGCACTGATTATTGACGAATACGGCTGTTTCCAGGGTATCCTGACGATGGAAGATATTATAGAGACGGTCTTCGGTCTGGAGATTATTGACGAGAGCGACGAGGTGTCCGACATGCAGCAGTATGCCCGCGAGCGTTGGCAACAGCGCCAGAAACGTCACCTTGGACGTCAATACGCCGAGAACGTTTCCCCGTCAGGTGAGTGATTTTTTTGTTTTGCATAAATAAATCCTATTTCTAAAGCTATGAAAAAGTTATTGATTGTTATATGTGCATTTCTTGTATGTATCAGTCAAACTGCCAACGCGCAGAATCTGCATAGCGATTTGCATAATGAACTGGGTATCAATGCCGGCCCCGTTTCTTTGGTGGGTGGCTTCATTTATGGTACAGTCGGGTTCTGGACAGCCATAGGCGGCGGCTTGAGCCATAAGCCGATCGACATGCATTTGTGCGGCCAGTACAGCACGCATTACTATTATCAGGTGAAACCGTGGTGCAATATTGGTGTCAAAGCCACTGTGGAAGCAGCCCGATTGGTGCATTATTCGGATACGTTCCGCACTACGGTGACGGCTGTTGACCACGAAGTGCTTCTTTCCCTGATGCCCAGTGTGCGTTTCAACTACCTGAACCGCCCCTGGGTGCGCCTCTATTCCGGCGTGGATTTGGGTGTTGGATATCTCCTGTCGGGGTCATCATCCACTTCAGGAAGTAAGGATGGCGAAGAGGAGAGTGACAAGAAAAACAACAATTTTATGTTCGCGTTCAATGTCACAGCATTTGGCGTGAATGTGGGAAAGAAGTTCTACGGCTTGTTTGAGCTGAATATGGGCTATGATGCGATTGTGAAAGTAGGCATAGGTGCCCGGTTCTAAAAACACAGAAAATGATGATAAAGCGTATTGTATTTGTTTTCAGTATTTTATATTTGATGTTTGGAGCGCTTTCCGCCCAAACGATTAGGAAACAACATGACATCCAGATTAACATTATAGCCCAGAAAGGCTATTATAAGTCGTCTCAGACGGCCCCCAATACCATGCAGGCTTTCAAGGCTGCGAGTGATTTTGGCTGTGTCGCGGCGACTTGTGAGGTGAAGTTTACCTCCGATGAACAACTGGTGGTTGTGTTGGGGGGCACCAGCACTCTTAGACGCTCCCCGGATAATCTTTCGCTAAGCCAAATGCAGCAGGCTGGATTTCAGGTGATCATGCTTGATGAATATCTCTCCCAATTCCATAAAGCGTTTTCACCGCAGAAAACGTCGGATGAAGTTGTCTTACAGCCAGGAAAGGCGGTGCCCTCCAAGGGTAAAAAGGGCATGAAGCTTTTATTGGATATTAGAACGAATGAGAGCAAATCTGTTGGTGCCATGGTCAGTTTGCTGGGGAAGTTCCTTGTCGAACAGCATTATCGGAAAATTGTTGAATTGGGCTCTTCGGATTTGGAGGTCTGCCGTGCAATGTTTCAGAAATTCCCGGATGTTCCAGTTGTTTTTCTTGATGGGGAAATCTCCCCCCGTGAAGTGAACAAGAAAGTGGGGAAGATTGGTGTTGTTTACGACCGTGCTGTTCTTCACAAACATTCAGATTGGGCGCGCGATGCCCGGACACTCTCCATGCCCTTGATGGCAAGCGGAGTGGAAACAGAGGCTGAAGCGCGCGAGATGGTGAATTTGGAAGTCATGGATTTCCTAACGGACAATCCGGCTCTTGTGAAGGCATGGGCACAAGGGGCGACGCTTGTAAAGCTGATGTCCTTCAATATCCGCATGAGCGGTATGCCTGATGTGGATGGCGATAACGCGTGGCCCAAACGCAGAGAGACTGTCGTCAGCATGATTAAAGAGGAGAATCCCGACGTGCTGGGCGTGCAGGAGATGCTTCCCGACCAGCAGCAGTTTCTGCGCAAGATGCTCAAAGCCTATGACATGGTGGGCGTTGGACGGGATGATGGCCATAGCGAAGGCGAATGCATGGGAATATTCTATAAAAAAGATAAATTCGTATTGCTTGACAGTGGCACCTTCTGGCTCAGCCAGACCCCGGATGTCGCTTCCATAGGTTGGGATGCCGCATGCAAACGCACGGTGACGTATGTGAAACTCAAGGAAAACTTGAGCGGGAAACAATTCTATTACTTCAATACCCATTTGGACCATGTGGGCGCTATTGCACGCCAAGAATCCGTGAAACTTTTGGAAAAGCGGATTCGCGAGCTGGTTCGCGACACCAATACCATCTTTATATGTGGCGGTGATATGAACAGTACACTGGAGGATCCCATTTTTATCCCTGTCCTTGGAGGAAAAACAAAGAAGCCACAAGCCGAAAAAGGTGGAATGTCAGTTGGTAGGGATGGTAAAGTGTCGAAACTTGTCCCAAATCACATGCCCACTGAAAAACAATACTCTTTGATGAAGTCCTGTAGAAATACCGCATGGCAATCCGACAATTCGGTCACCTATAATGCCTACGGCAAAGGCAATGTCTCCCAAATTGACCATTTGTTTTCTTCTCAAAAGACAGAAAACCTGATTTTCCAGACTCTTAGAAAGAACTACGGTGTGCCTTACATCTCTGACCACTATCCGATTTCGTTGATATTCGTTTTGTAGCAGACATAAAAAAGAGACGCGATTGCGTCTCTTTTTCATTTTGGTCGGGGTGAGAAGACTCGAACTTCCGACCCCTTGCACCCCATGCAAGTGCGCTAGCCAACTGCGCCACACCCCGATCCTTTTTGAGGCTGCAAAAGTACACTTTTTTTGATATGATTCGCCTAATTGAATTTTTTTTTTAATTATGTGGATTATTCCTTATTTTTGCCCTTTCATTTTTTTAATCTTTTTTTACAATGAAAAGAAATTTTATTCTGCTGATAATAACGATGTTATTCTTGGGATTTGTCACTGCACAGCCTGTTTCGCAGTCCGAAGCGCTATCGGTGGCGGAACAGTTTCTCGCCAAGCAGCAGAAATCCGTCCGTCAATGTGCCCACGTGGTTTGCAAAAATGCTGACACCTTGCTATATGTGTATAATGCCGACAATGCTTTCGTGATGATTGCGGGTGACAAACGCATGCCTCCGGTGCTCGCTTTCTCCGACCGGCAGTTGTACAACGATGCGGATGTCATCCCACCTGTGAAGATGTGGATGGAGCAGTACTGTCGGCAGATGGAAGCGCTCAAGACTCTGGATGTGCCGGAGGATCCCGCATGGCAGAAACTGGAGAGCAGGGGGATGCTCTTCCGCGAAGGCGCTTCCGTGGCTCCGCTGATGAAGTCACACTGGGGCCAAGGTACGTTCTATAACTACTATTGCCCCCGTGACTATGAGGGTGAGAACAATCGCGTGGTGACCGGCTGCGTGGCCACTGCACTCGCCCAGCTCATCTACTATTATCGTTTCCCCGATTATGGCATCGGTACCTATTCTTATATCGACTCCACCTATGGCGAGCAATTTGCCGACTATGCCAATACACATTACGATTACAGCGCGATGTGCGATGAGCCGACCTCCATCAACACGGCTATCTCTACGCTGATGTACCACTGCGGAGTGGGCGTGGATATGGTCTATGGACCTGACGGCTCGGGCATGTACAACCACAGCGCCGCATACGTGCTGCGCAACTATTTCAAATTTTCCCCCGAAACACAGTATGTCTTCCGTGACTCCACCAATTTGGATTGGGATAGCCTGATTGTCACGCATCTGCATCGTAACATGCCCCTCTATTACGCCGGCTGGAGCACCCCGAATGTGAACGGTCATGGTTTCATCTGTGACGGTTATAGGATGGTTGACAGCAATTATTACTACCATTTCAATTTCGGATGGGACGGTTCGTATGACAGTTATTTCTACACCAACGCCCTGAATCTTATTGGTACGCATTTCAATTTTGCCCAGGAACTGATTGTCAATGCATATCCGGACACAAACCTATATGAATACCCGCAACAGCTACCTCTCACCGGCACGAAAGTGCTCACATCTGTCGCCGGGTCCTTCCTCGATGGTAGTGCGGCCTCCAGCCCATGCAGGCCCAATATGGACTACACTTGGATTATTCGTCCGCAAGAGGACTATTTCACCTCCATTACACTGAAAGCAGAATATGACCTGGGACAAAAGGATACGCTGTGGATTTCTTGCAACAATCCTTCCATGGCCCCGATGTGTCTCACCCAATGTGACTCTCTTCTGAACGCGACATGGGATTGCACCGAAATCACCTTGCGGCTGGTTACGGGAGACTCGCTCAACGGATTGGGTTTGCGTGCCAGTTATCAGGCTGACGTGCCGTTGTTCTGCGAAGGGATGCGTACGCGCACGTCCGCTACAGGCACTATAACCGACGGTAGCGGCACGCAGAACTACCTCCCGTTCAGCAGCTGCGGTTACCGCATTGTTGTGCCTATGTATAATCTTGTGCAACTGCATTTCGAATACTTGGATTTGGAGGAGGGCAAAGACTTTCTGCATGTCTTTGACAATGTTCTGGGAGATGAGAATCTTATCGTGTCGCTGACAGGAACAATGTATGACACCACGCTGACTTTCAACTTGCCGGTTACGCTTCTCTTTGAGACTGATGAACAGAACAATGCGGACGGTTTCAAGCTGACGTACCAGGCAGGCCATGTGGGGGTGGAAGAGTTCAGTATCGATAATCCGGTTGTCTATCCCAATCCTGTGGAGGACGTGGTGAGTGTCATGGCAGGAAACGACATCACTTCCGTTGCAATCTATGATATGTACGGGAAGGTGGTGCGAGAGGTGAGTCCCAACAACACATCGGTCAGAATTCGAGTTGAAGATTTGCCCTCCGGTATCTATATGTTGCGTATTCAAACCTCCGGTCAGGTGTTTAGCAAAAAGATAATCAAGCCTTAATATATTCTAAAAAAAAGAAGAAATAAATGAAAATAACGTTGTTAGGTACGGGTACGTCGCAAGGAGTGCCGGTAGTGGGCTGCCAGTGTGAGGTTTGTAAGTCATCTGATCCGCGTGACACCCGTCTGCGCACCTCTGCATTTGTGGAGACGGATGGAGTCCGGTTGCTTATCGATGCCGGACCGGACCTGCGCCAGCAGCTTCTGCATAACCGGATTACCAATCTGGACGCCATTCTGGTGACCCATGAACATAAAGACCATCTCGGTGGCATTGACGATGTCCGCCCCATCTACTTCATGAAAAAGGCCCCTATCGAGATATATGGGCTCCAGCGAGTTCTTCATGTCATTCGCAAGGATTATGATTATGCCTTCAAACCGCACCCTTATCCCGGGGTCCCGTCTCTGCATCTCAATCCGGTTAAAGACGACCCTTTCATGGTGGGTGGTGTTGAAATAACCCCTGTCCATGTGCGTCATCTCACCTTACCCATTCTCGGTTATCGGATAGGCTCTTTCGCTTACGTCACCGATGCCAGTTTCATACCGGAGACGGAACTGAAGAAATTGTATGGATTAAAGGTTTTGGTATTAAATGCGTTGCGTATCAAGGAGCACTATTCACACTTCAATCTTGAGCAGGCTTTGAATATCATTGGACAATTGCAACCGGAGAGGGCTTTTATCACCCATATTTCCCATGAAATGGGACTCTGTAGCGAAGTGGAAAAACAGTTGCCTGAAAACGTCTTTTTGGGAGAAGATGGCATGATTATTGAAGTATGAATTCAGACAATTTTTATACATTTGCACCCCTAAACGGATTGGGTATATATAAATCCGTATCTATTTATCAGTAAATACTATATATTATTTTGAGTATGGGAAGGAAGATAAGATTTTGTTTGGTTTATCGTGACATGTGGCAGTCATCGGGAAAATATCAGCCGCGTGTGGACCAATTGAAGGAAATAGCTCCTGTAATTATAAAAATGGGCTGTTTTGATCGTGTGGAGACTAACGGTGGGGCCTTTGAGCAGGTGAACTTGCTTTATGGTGAGAATCCGAACCGTGCGGTCCGCGAATGGACGCGCCCTTTCCACGAGGCGGGCATACAGACCCAGATGCTGGAACGCGGTTTGAACGGTCTCCGCATGTTCCCGGTGCCCGCTGATGTGCGCCGCCTGATGTTCAAGGTGAAGAAAGCCCAGGGCGTGGACGTGGTACGTTCTTTCTGCGGTCTTAATGACTACCGGAACCTGGAACTCTCCATCAAATATGCCAACGAATTCGGTCTTATATCCCAAGCGGCCTTGAGTATTACGCATTCTCCGGTACATACCATTGAACATTATATGGAGATTGTGGACAGATATGTGGAGTATGGAGCTAAGGAGATTGGTTTGAAAGATATGGCCGGTATCGGCCGTCCGGCTATGTTGGGCAAGCTGGTGACCCGTATTAAAGAAAAGTATCCGCAAATTGTAATCCAATATCATGGCCATACGGGCCCCGGCCTCTCCATGGCCTCTGTCCTGGAAGTGTGCAAGGCGGGTGCTGATATCATTGATGTGGCCATGGAACCGCTTTCATGGGGTATGGTTCATCCCGATGTTATCGCAGTTCAGGCCATGCTCCGCGATGCAGGATTCGAGGTCAAGGACATCGACATGAACGCATATATGGAGGCCCGTGCGCTGACGCAGAAGTTCATGGACGACTTCTTGGGCTATTTCATTGAGCCTAAAAATAAGATCTGCACCTCGCTGTTGCTTGGCTGCGGACTGCCTGGCGGCATGATGGGCTCCATGATGGCTGACCTCAAGGGGTTGAAAGATGCCATCAACATGGCTTTGCGCCAGAAAGGGAAACCGGAACTGTCAGAAGACGAACTTTTGGTGAAACTGTTTGACGAAGTCCAGTATGTATGGCCTCGTGTGGGGACTCCAGGGTTGGTGACGCCTTTCAGCCAGTATGTCAAGAACATTGCCCTGATGAATATCTTGGCGGACGCACAAGGAAAACCGCGCTATTCCAACATGGATAAGAATATGTGGGACATGATTCTCGGACGTTGCGGTCGTCTGCCAGGACCTCTTGCCCCCGAAATAGTGGAACTTGCCAAAGAAAAGGGCTATGAGTTCTTCGATGGTGTACCGCAGGATAACTATCCCGATGAATTGCCGAAATATCGCAAGATTATGGAGGAACACGGTTGGGACGTGGGCGAAGATGAAGAGGAACTGTTCGAGTTGGCCATGCATGAGCGTCAGTATATGGACTACAAAGAGGGTAGGGCAAAAAGCAATTTTGAAAAAGCTCTGGCTGAAGCCAAGGAAAAGGCTAATAAAAAGAAACAGGTCTTGTCTCCTGAACAGTATAAACAGGCACTTATAGAGGCGGCGTTGAAACGCTCCCCGGAAGCGGTGAGAATTGAGGCTCCAGTGTCCGGACAAGTGATCTGGGAACTTGCCGTGAACGAATCCTCTATGGCCAAACCGATTGGCACGGAATTGCCCGAGAAAGGAATACTATGCTTTATCCAGACCTATTATGGACAGGAGGAAGTTCGCGTTCCCGTGGCTGGCAAGATTGTAGAAACTCTTGTTGCACAAGGTCAAAAAGTGCAAAAGGGTGATATCATCGCTTTCATAAAATAATCATGGACTTCATAAGGCCTTTTTTTGAAGGAAAGAATCGAGGCTTGCAAATATTGTTCCTGCTGCTCTTCGTAGTGGTGGGAACAATTGTTTTCAGTGGCCTGGGCTCGCTCATAGCATACGGGATATACCATACACACAATCTGTATGATGCCTCCAACCCGGCAGCCTATATTCTCATAACCCAGGGATTCACCTCTGTCGGAATGTTTCTGGCACCGGCTTTGATGTTTGCCTATTCGCAAGATCGTAAGTTGCTGCAATACAATGATGCGAACAGGAAGCCCAATTACATGCTGGTGAACGTGACCTTGCTGCTCTCGGTAGTGATACTCCCGATTGTTGCTTTGCTGTCTCAATGGAACCAGTCGATTGAACTTCCAGCCAGTCTGCGTTGGCTTACCGAACTGGAGAAGCAGAATGAGGCCATTATGCAGATGCTCACCGCCCGGCACACCTACGGTGCATTAGTGGCAAATATCTTGGTTCTAGCTCTGATTCCTGCTGTTTGTGAGGAGTTCATGTTTCGCGGAACAATACAGAAATTCCTAACTGAATGGTGGCAGAAGCCTCATTTGGCTATCTGGTTGACAGCCTTTGTTTTCAGTGCAATACATCTCCAATTCAGCGGTTTTGTCCCGCGTCTGCTCTTAGGTGTCTATTTAGGGTATCTGTTTTTTTGGAGTCGTTCGCTTTGGTTGCCTGTTATAGCACATTTCCTTCATAATGCTCTCTCTTTAATGGTGGAATTTTCATTCCAAAGCAGAGGAATATACATCGATGAGATAAAATTCACCGATGTTCATGGCGCTGTGCCTTTGGTGATTTCTTGCACACTGGTAACTTTTGTCAGTCTGCTCTTTATGTGGCGGACACAGAAAGAATTGTATTCTGGCGATAAAAGAGATTAGAAGAATTTCACGATGTTCTTCATTTCCTCCATTTCTTCCAAGTTAATGAGGACATTCTCTTTGAGAAAATCATTGAACGGTTTCATGCAATGAAAAATTTCGGCGAGATGCTGGATGTGATCCTTCTTGTTCAAATCGCCGGGCTGAAGGGTGCAGGCGCAGGTGAAATCCTTGCATAGCAGAAGATCCGGACGGCGGAAATCTTTCGGAAACCCATTGGGGATCCGTTTGTATCGTTCCGTGCCAAAGCCAATTGCGGGGCAGTGTTTTTTGAACTCCGGTTCCTCCAGGATCTGTTCAAAGACATCAATCTGATCCACGATGGCGTAGCGCAGGGCGCGCATCTCCTTCGGTGGCAGCCACCACACGCCGCTGGCCAGCACCACCTGATGCGGTTCTAATTGCAGGTAATAGCCGCCGTAAAAGGATTTTTTGCCAGCCGCATTGATGTAGGCGCCGAAATGCCCTTTGTATGGGGTTTTGTCTTGAGAGAAACGTATGTCTCTGTATATACGATAGATGCAGTCTTTCGGTGTGAGGAAGGCCACACTATCGTCAAACTGTCCGATTTGCGTTATGAGTTCGCCGACGAGCTGGTGAAACCGCTCCCAGGCGGCATCGTAGCGTGCGCGGTTGGCCTTGAACCACTCGCGGTTGTTATTGGCAACCAAATCTTTCAGAAAATCGAATAAAATCTTATTGTCTTTGCTATCCTGCATGTTTATTATTTATTTATAATCCCATTTTACCTTTCACCCTTTACCCTTTACCTTTCACCCTTTACCTTTCACCCTTTACCTTTCACCCTTTACCTTTCACCCTTTACCTTTCACCCTTTACCTTTCACCCTTTACCTTTCACCCTTTACCTCCTTAACCCCATTCACCCCATGTGCCCCCTTTACCCCATGCACCTAATGAGACGCAGGGCCCTGCGTCTCTACAATATTATTTGCGCAAATCCTTCTTTTTTGCCTTCGCATCTTCGCATATTCTGTTCAGGTCCAGATGGTAATGTTTGTCGATTCGGCTGAACAAGGCAAGGAATTCCACATTCTTATGGATTTCAAACAGGGTGGATATGCTGAGATTGTTGAGATGGAAATGTTGGTTCAACGCTTCGCCCACCACTTTCTGGATGGCAACCTTGTATCCCTTCTCGTCGGTCACGATGCCGCTGCGACCCAAAAAAGAGGGGCCTGCCTCAAACTGCGGCTTGATCAGGAGCATCATGCTTCCCTCTGGTTTCAGAAATTGGTCGCAGTAGGGTAGGATATAAGTGAGCGAGATGAAGGAGACGTCAGAGACGATGAAGTCGTAGGAAGGATAGGGTGTTTCCATTGGCGTCAATTCTCTGAAATCCTTGTTTTCGATAGAGCACACTCTTGGATCAGTGCGCAGTTTTTCTGCAAGTTGGTTTGTGCCTACATCCACGGCAGTCACATGTGCTGCCCCAAACTGCAGAGCGCAGTCGGTGAATCCGCCGGTGGAGGAACCTATGTCCAGCACCATTGCGCCGTTGAAGTCCAGTCCGAAGTCTCCGATGGCTTTCTCTAACTTAAGTCCGCCCATGCTGACGAATTTGTTGAACAGGTCGATAACCTCCACCTGCATCTCTGGTGTTATGTCCATAGAGGCTTTTGTGGTGATGTTGCCGTTCACTTTCACCGTCTGATGCTTGATGGCGGTTTGTGCCTTTTCGCGAGAGGAGAAGAATCCGTTTTCTTGGAGAAATTTGTCTAATCGCATGACAGCTGGGTTTGTTTTTTGTTTTGCAAAGATACAATAAATTTCCTTCCGAATTCCACCATGTCCGTTAACAAACAATTCTTAATTTTACACAGCGTAATCTTCTAACACATTGATTATTACGTTGAAATTATTTTTTACAAAACTCTTGACAAGTGAGTTTTTGCGATGTATCTTTGCGGCAACCTACAAACATTTTAACTATGAAAAAAGACATGATATTTTTCAATCCGTTGTCCGATTTCGGTTTCAAACGAATTTTCGCCTCCGAGGGAAACAAGGATCTCCTCATCAATTTTCTGAACGCCTGCATCGCAGACGATGTCGGCACAATCACAGACCTCTCCATGCTTCCTAACGAGCAGTCCGGGGTTTCCCCCCAGGAGAAAAAAGTCGTTTTCGACATCTACTGCCGAAACGCTGATGGACAATTCTTCATTATCGAGATGCAACGGGCCAAGCAGCACTTCTTCGCCGAAAGAGTCATAACATACGTGAGCCGCGTGGTCAGCAGTCAGGCTGAGAAAGGAACCCGGAGGTATGAAATCCCCTACATTTACTCTTTCAATATTCTGGACTACTGCGCCTCCGAATTCGACAGGTGCGACAATTTCTTCCATAAGGTACAGCTCAAGAACGAGCGCAATGAAATTTTTTCCGACAAAACCACCTATTATTTTGTCGAATTGCCTAAATTTGCAGCCGTCAAGGAAAAGGGTTCGGACGGCTCGCCCATGCACAAGTGGCTTGAACTGCTCACCTCCATCGCCAGCAGTACTGACCAAGACTACGGAGCATCGGAGAAGGGTGTCTTCCGGAAACTCATTGAGGAATGCAAAATATCAAAATTGAGCAACATGGAAAGAGAAGAATACGAAAAGAGTATATT